>CANQXR010000089.1 GCA_947627855.1 uncultured Clostridia bacterium | reverse complement strand
AGCAGCTACATAACTTATGAGCTTTATTCTGAGTCCACAATATCCATATTCCTTGTCTACTTCATCTACAACACTGGAACCGCCTGTTCCAATGAAAGAATTGATTGCTGTCTGGTTAGGAATCGTGGGTTGACCGGCGCTGTTAACCTTAATGCTGTCCGGATAGTCGGGGTCTGTGTACAAACCTCTTGCTCCATCCTTATAAGGAACTTCCCATTTATAATATCTTACATTGATGAAATCATTTGAAAGTGTAGCGTCTGAGCCTGCCTTGGTTACGTATGCACTACCTGTAACTTTATATAATGAACCCATAGCAGGTCCTGATGGACTGTAGGTTGAATGTAACCAACTCTGTGGTTCTCCCGTAGTCAGGGTCTTGGAACCACCTGAAACACTTCTCTTATACATCAGGAATCTGTTAGCGAAATCCTGATACTGTGATGCAATGCTGCTGTAGGCATCGGAGTCGTACAGTTTGAGGTCTGTTGCAACTCCCCATCCACCTGCATCCGATGAACCTACCACCAATGTGCCTGGGCTTATGTAACAATTATCGCCAAGTACTGGTGTATAAGAGCCTCCGCTGCTTCCGCCTCTTCTTGCCACACCAAGAGATGATGTGACTGCGGCTACATTTGTTGTAGGAACACAGGTTGAATCGCCTCTCTTATATTTGGCACCTGCTGTATTTGCCGCTGCCGAATATACACTTCCGCTTGAGTTTCCTGCTACAATTGTGAATAAATCTTCCTCAAGCTCTGGGGCTTTTGCAAGTAACATACTGTAGGAAGCATTTGACTTCGCCCAATCTGATACCTGACTTGTAACTGTATCTAACTTATTGCTGTCATATTCAACTCCAAGTCTGAGTGGCACGGTTGCTGTATTTGTCAGCTCTAAAGCATGCTTTGTGTTGTAGAACTGATTCATCTTTGTGCTCGCTGTAGCTCCGGAACCGGGATAAATATCACGGAAATAAGCATCTGCATAAACTGGAACTTCTATTCCGGAAGGTACATCAGTGATTACTCTTTCTCTGAGTACCACGCCTAATCTTGAACCTGCCTCAATCATGTAGCTGTACTTACCTTGCTGACTTGGGTCTGATGGTGCAAGGAAGCTATCAATAGAATAACATACCGAGTTACTTATTGACTGTGCATAATTGTGGTCAAATGCAAATGTGTAGGCTACAGAGTCTTGTTCATCTTTCAATACATATTGTGTGTATGTTATGTCTCTTGTTCTTGGTACCGATTTGCCGCCTTTCTTGTGCCAGCATGTAGCCTTAGATGAGGTTACAAATCCATAATTTGCTATCTGTGTCTTGATGACAAACTTATAATAGTTAGGATTTGGAATCTCTGTGGGCTTGCCCTCAGTACCTGCCAAAAACTCATTTGTGTCTAAGTCTAAATACTTGAATAATATCTGCTGGGTTGCAGGTGTATAGCGTGCTTCACCATCGGAGTCGTGATATTGGTTAGCAGCTATTACTCGTCCTCCGCCGACCGGACCGGTATCACTACCGGTACTTTTACGCCATTGTTTGTACCATGACGATGGGAATGACAAGCCGCTTTCTCCTGAACCGTGTGTACCACATACCTTCTTAGTCCAGCTTCCATCTGATACGTACTCTAAGACTGTACGTTTACCGAGTGACCAAGAGTTAGGAATGTTGTCAATCTTTAGGGTTCCACCATATTGGAAATTTTTACCCGGATTAGCTAAATCATAATTTGTCTTACCCTCTCCTGCTACTCTTGTAATGTCAGGGTCAGCAGTTCCGGTGCTCATGTAATCGGTGTATTCTTTTAACTGATAAATATTTGATCCGACTACCGGTGAACATGCTAATTTATTTGGAATAGCTGTTGCTGCTCTATCTACATTGTTCGTTATTGCTACACTTGACACCACTGTATTGTTTGAATAATTAGTCTCAGCAGGTGGGATTGTGGTTGAAGTTGTGTCTAAAACCTTATCATTTATTACATAAACCGCTGTGAGGTATACTGTAGGGTCTTGCTTATTATTTACCAATTCAGTGATTTTGTTGTTTACTGTACCAATGAATGGGTCTGAACTACCACTGCATACCTGCCATGTGGCTATGCTTCCTTCAGGTGTATCACTTTCATCACCTGAAGCACCACTGATATATCTGAGTGAGCCGCTTACATCACCTGCTGAGTTAGTTGCTCCACCTATCTTGGTTGTAGCGATGATATTAGCACTGACAGCAGAAGCATACGAATTTAAAGTGCTCTCAATATTCATCAGAGATTCTTTGCTGTCTGCTTCTGCATAGACTGCATCTAACGGTGAAGTTGAAGCAAACAGATAAATTGTGTTAGCTGTCTTTTCAGTGCCATAGGCTTCCATTGTTGCGTCTGTCGCTGAACCTGTGGTGTTGATACATACGCTGTTAAGGAGCTGATAAGCTGCTGTTCCTGTTTCTACATCAATCTGTGTTGGTACGATTTCTACTGAGTCTGCTGAAACGTCGTGACCTTCAATAGGAATCAGTATCTGTGATGTGTTGTTTGAATAATCTATTTCTACACCTGAGCCTGCAGGTTCGCCATAATTCGGACAATCCGGGTCGGTGTATGATGCATAGAAAGTGGAAACCGATGCTCCACTGTCTGCTAAAGCTTTATCGTATTGAGGTCTTGACCTGAGATATAGGTCTGAATCAGTGGTGTGACTTGATTCGAACGATCCTGTGTGGGTTTGAGCACTTCCTATATTTGCTTTCAGAGTTACCAAGAAGTACGCTGCATTTTCCGGGATATATGAAATATCCGGTGTTCGCATTGTAATATATCCGGCCTGTGCTGTGTCGGTTATGTTGTTAGGAAACTCTGTTGTATCGTCAAAGCCTGCATCTATCATGTATGATTTTGAAATTGAATCACTCAAAATATTTGATGAGTTGTTCAGACTTAGTGTGTAGGGAATTGCTTTATCTTCTGTGGTTGCTGCATCTTTGTGCCAACCTAATATTGCCATGTTGTCCAGGAACATCTTTGCTGCTTTTCCCGGAGTAGATGGGTCAATCGCAATCGAAGTATTTCCGTTTCCTTCTTCACCATTTGCCTGAGTGTAGGTGATTGGATTTCCCTCATCGTCGACGTAGGTTACGGTGACTTCTGCTTTTGTGTAGGTTGGAATGTAAACGTCTGATTCTGATATTTCTCCGAGTTCCTTTGGTGTCCTCTTTTCACCATCATCAGTGCCACAGGATACATAGAGGTATGTCGGACTGTCTGTGTCTGTGCCGTTTGAGCGGTCGCCGTTGTCGATGTTGGTGAGGACTTTGTCTGTCCAGTTTGTGGCGTTGTCCTCGAAGTTTAATCCCATAGATGCTTTGAAAGTAAGGGTTGCTGCATCTTCTGTTGGTGTATAGCTGTCTTCATAGATGGGGGTTTCGATTCCGTTTATTGACATACTCTCGGAAGATTCACCGACACCTGTGAGGTTTGTTTTGATATCTAATGTGCTGTATATTGGTTTTATTATTGACATACCGCCGAAGTTGATGTAGCTGGCTGGGTCTGGGTAATCTCCAAGTGTATACTCAGGAGCTGTAGCTACAGATGGATCATAATCTTCATTATGTGCTATGTCCTTATAAACCTGATAATAGAAGATACTGTCCCAATAAGGACCGGGTTCTCCTGAAATATTATCTGCTGTGTCATTCTGAAATTTATCAACACTGGCTTCACGTCCACCAAGAGCACTTCCGAAGTCTCCTGTACGGACGCCCATTAGGAAGTTTTCAGCTCCACCGACTCTTTCAGCTTCTTTCAAATAAGTGATAAATTGGTTGCCTGCACCAATCATCGAACCATTATCAATACCATCTGAAAGTGCCCAAAGGCTACATTCCCAAGCTGACTTTTTGAGCAGTAGGGAGTTGTAAAGATTTTTACAAGCATCTACTAATTTGCTATCAGGAGAGGTAAAGAAATTATAGTTGTTATTACCTGGGTTCTCTATGTTCAATGAGTGCTGGTCTGTATAACCATAGTTGATACCGGAAGCACAGTCATCAAGCATACCGACTTCTGCCGAACTTAGTGCTACATACTTAACACTGCTACTGAAATAAGTATCTATAACTCCTCCATCGCCCGTGTTTTCGAAGCACATTAAAGGCTCTACGAGTATTTCACATTTTCCACTGGCAACTAAGTCATTGTAAACAGCTTCCACTTGGTCAAAATGCTCTTGTGAATCGTATGGACTGTCCATGCCTAACATAAATGCAAGTATTCTATAGATACAATCCGGAACTGGATGGGTAACATTTACATCGGCACTTATGTCCGGTATATCTTTAGGGTTAATGCTTGCTTGTGTATACTCTTCAAAAAATAAATTTGAGTCTATAGATGACCAATTATCATGACCTTCGGGTGGATTAAGCTGGAATATTGACTTTGCTAAACTATCATCATCACTTCCTACTATTACCTGGGGCATTGCCTCATCATATGCGATGGGTACAAAGTAGGCTTCAAAACCTGAGATTTCCTCATGACTTCCAGCGCTTGGATTTCCAGGGTCATTGAGAACTGTGGTTGAATTTGCATCATAAAAAATAACACCTGTTTCTTGACCTGTATAATCCCTTCTGGTGTTGAGCTTGTGACCTGGTACTGATGCGCTTGTTATGTCACCCAGTTCATCACTGTAGCGATTATAATTTACAAGCTGACGAACTTTGTAATTTGGGTATGGTATGCTGTCATTATATGCTTCGAGACCGCCGTTAGGATTTGCTATCGAAACTGGGTTGTTGTCTATACCATCACCAGTGTATATCTCACCACGATCATCACTTGAAAGTTTATCAGTTTGTATTAAAGAAAACCTTAGCATTTGATATTCGGGTTTCGGTCTATCTGTGGCGTCCTCATTAAATTCTGACAAATCCATGAATTTCTGAGTTCCCAAAACCATATTATTTTTTGTCATTGTTCCATTAGCGTGTACTGTGATTGGTTCTTGTATCACTACAGCTAAAGATACTGAAGATAGTATCATTATGGTTGATAGGGCTAATGATGTCAGTCGCTGTGTGATTTTACTCATTTACTATCTTCCTCCTTATTTTTCTTCATTAAAAAAGAGCATAAATATAAATGCTCTTTTAATCCACTAATATTAAATTATAATTTTATCTTAAAGTTAAACCTTTGTGCCCGATGCCACAGTAAGTTTCACCTGCTGGACACCAATCAAAACCATCCCATACCCATGCATAATACATTTGATTCATATATGAGCCTTTCTGAGTTGGGCGTCCACTACCTGGGGCAGGAATTTTGGTTATGGTTGCAAACTGAGTATTTTGACTGGTTGTAGAATCATAGCCATAAATGTACTGCAAGTTGTTATTTATCTGATCATCTGACATTCCAAGTTCTTTAGAACCACTTACAAATGCATTCCAAGATTCGTAGTATGGGTCTGAAGGGTCTGGACCGTGATTGGCATCGTAACCCATTTCAGCATATGTATAAAAACCTGCGTCCGCCATATTCTGATTTAAGGGATTCTCCTTCGTGTAATTTCCCCAGGTTGGTTCCAGTACATCACCGGTTGGCTCCGGAGTAACGGGTGGAGTAACTACTGCCGAACCTGTGGTAAGGTAAATATTCTTAGATCCGTCTGAACCTACCTTATAATCTACGGTTGCTCCACAGGCCTCAGCTATTGCACGAAATGGTAAGTAGGTACGTGAGGAGAGGATTATAGCCTGAGTTCCTTCATTATCTATCTTATTTATTGTGCCATCAATTATCATGTTGGTAGCTCCGATTGGGACCTCGATGGTCTTTCCGGCGTTGGTCTTAACTATGGCTACCTTATTGGCTGCGTCCCAATCAATCTGGGAGTTGAGGAGTTCGCCCAAGGTTCTTAGGGGCAGTAGGGTTCTGCCCTCGGTTGTGACTTGAATTGGATTCTCGTCAAACCTATCAGTTACATTAGAGTCATTGAGGAAGACTCTGAAGGCACTGCCCTCTTTTACGTTGTCTGTACGATACTCAAGGTTTACTTCTGAGATTGCCTGCTGTGAAGCCGTTGCCGCCATGGCTGGAGCTGCGCCTGCACCAATTAGGATTGAGGCTAAGCATGCCGTTATTAAGAGTTTGCGTATTCTTGAGCATATACTTGGTTTCTTGATTTTAACATTATGCTTCATTATTTAATCATCCTTTCATATTAAAATTATATAAGAAATTTTTAAATTTGTTGTTACTTATGTCTTATACTGAATATAGTATATAAAATTTTTGGTAATCGGTCAAGGGGTTGGGAGTAAAATTGTTGAGCGATTTTATAAAAATTCATAGATAATACATATATCGACACTATTATTGTTTAGTTTGTATAATCTTGTGCATTTGTTCTATAAAATTTACAAAGAATGGTTGACGAAATGTTAAAAATGTTGTAAACTAAAGAAAAGAACACAAAAACTTGTAAAGGAGGAATGATTAAATGTCATTTGAAATTGAAAATGGAGTACTTAAAAAGTACGTGGCGGAACCCGGCGAAACCGATATTGTAATACCCAATAATGTGAAAGTCATAGGAGAAGGTGCTTTCCACTACTGCAATAATCTTACGGGTGTAACAATCCCCGTTGGTGTCACAAGCATTGGAGTTAGGGCTTTCATTAGATGCATGAATCTTTCAAGAGTATCTATTCCAAATAGTGTTGTGAATATAGAAGATGGAGCTTTTTCCTTTTGCTTCAATTTAAAATACATATCTATCCCTGATAGTGTCGAGAATATTGGTGCTCGTGCTTTTGAGAGCTGTGGAAGTCTTGAGAGTATTATAATACCTGAAAAAGTTACACAAATAGAAGACTTAACATTTTATGATTGTGATGAACTCAGAAAAGTATCATTCAATGGCAATATTTTGAGTATTGGAAGAGATGCTTTTAGTAAATGTACAAGTCTTAACAAGATAAACATTCCTGATAGTGTTGCTATCATAAAAAGTAATGCTTTTAATGGTTGTAAAAGTCTAACAAGTATAAAAATACCCGGAAAGGTAGCAAATATCGACTATCAAACTTTTAGAGATTGTATTAAACTTAAAGAAGTCATAATCCCTGACAGTGTAACCAATATAGACCAAAAAGCCTTTTATGGTTGTAAAAGCCTTAAAAGCATAACAATTCCTGAAAATGTATTAAATATAGACAAAAGCGCTTTTTACAATTGTTCAGGTCTTGAACTTGTAACACTTCTTGGCAAAACCACACGTATAGCAGCCCATGTATTTGGAGGATGTTCGAACCTTAAAAATATAAAAGCTCCCGAAGATTATGTTGTTACATGGGGAAATGAGGTTTATATGCCCGACCCGTGGGAAGGTGTTGTTGTCAGAGACGAAAGCAGTAGTAAAGACGACTATGATGACGACGATGATGACGACGAAGATTAATCAAGTAGCTATGATCGGTTAACCGCCCATATCAGACATTTTATCCTTTCATATTTTAATATAAACAAGACCACGGGCTTAACCTGAGGTCTTGTTTATATTTTTATGAATTTTTCTTGTACACATTCTTTTATCCAAAATATCGGCTTTCTGTTAGGTTGGAAATTTCTTTGTAAAGAGGAGAACTGTCTACAAATTCTATGTACTGATTTACGGCTTTAGTGCTGCTGTGCATAGGGATTTCAATTAGTTGTCTTTTTATTTTTCCTGATTCGACAGTTCGGATAACTTTTTCGCTGTGTTCAATCGTTGTGGTTGAATATTGACTTTTATCCCAACTATACTTATGATTCCTATTGAAAAGATGTGCATCATAAGCTATTACACATATTTGCACAGCTAACAGAATCACCAACGATACTATACTCAATATCAAAAGAATCATTTTTGTTTCCTCTCTTTCTACAATGTGCACGTTTCAGTCACCAAAGACGGATTTTAAATTCGGACGTGGCCCGCCGTACATCTATGGCTTTCTTCTAAGTCAAAGACCAGAATTATGTCGATATTTTTATAAACTTGTTGAAAAAATCTCATTGATTTGCCTTAAAGGTTGTTGTATAATATAAATGAGAGAGAAGGAATTTCTCTAATACATATCATAAAGGAGGTCGGTCATAAAATGACTACCAAAGAAGCTCGAAAGATGGCAAATCTTGAGCAAATTTGCAACAAGTCCTTGTGGATGTCACTACAGTTTGCAATCTTTGCGCTTGCAATAGCATTCATATACCCAACGATTACAAAATTCATTGCATACTGTACTATAAGTGTGCTGTGGTATACAACTGCAATTTATGCTGCAAAAAAGCGCAAATGTCTTACCAAGGACAACTTATTACAAAAGTAAGACTTCCTGCCGCTAAGGGGCAGGCATAAATTCGGACATGCCCTGCCCTACATCTATATATTTAACTTTAATACTCGATTTATGTTAATAATTATACGAATTTGTTGATAAATTCATATTGACTTCCATCTTGGGTGGGTTGTACTATACTAACATTGCGTAAGAGTATATGTGCGTATTTTTATATTATATCATAAAAGGAGGTCATTCAGATGACTACTAACGAAACCCAAAAGTCAGCAGATCTTGAATTTATCTGTAGCAAATCCTTGTGGATGTCGGTGCAGGAGGCAATTCTTACGCTTGCAGGAGCATTCACACATCCATCAACTGCAAAATTTATTGCATAACGCACTATAAGTGCGTTGTGATATCTTGTTGCAATTTGTGTTGCAAAAAAGCGCAAATTCACCATCAAAAACAACTCCCTCACAAAATAGTTTTCCTGCTGTTAGACAGGCTTAAGTTCCGACGCTACCCGCCGTACATCTATATTTAACTTTATTTAACTTTAATACTCGATTTATGTCAATAATTATACGAATTTGTTGATAATTTCGTATTGACTTCCCTTTTAGGTTGTAATATAATATGAATGAGTAAGAATACACGTAAGTATTTTTATATTATATTATAAGAGGAGGTCATTGAGATGACTACCAAAGAAACTAAGAGAATAGCAGATCTCGAATTTGTCTGCAATAAAGCCCTGTGGATGTCATTGCAATTTGCAATTATTTGACTCGCCATAGCATTTACGCATCCAACAGTTGCAAAATTCATTGCATACTGCACTATAAGTACGCTGTGGTATGCAACAGCAATTTGTGCTGCAAAAAAGCGCAAATTCATCATCAAGAACGACTCCCGCACAAAATAGGCTTCCTGCTGTTAAACAGGCTTAAGTTCCGACGCCGCCCGCCGTACATACTGTATTTATTTTAGGGGTAAAAAGATTTTAGTTTTTACCTCTAACGTAGGTTGAATTATCTCTCCCAATTTGTTCTATATTTTTAAATTTTCTTTAAAGAACTTTCTTATATCTTCAACTCCAATTATTGAAGCTGTTGAATTATCTTTCTTATTTGTTTTATATGAGTTCTTATATATGCTATGCTCTCTTGTTTCTATGGTCAACTCATCTTCAGTCTTGTCACCATAATCTTTGAGTGCTCTGTCAAGGACTTTTTCTCTATCTTTTGATAGTAGGTCCAGATACGGATTTGTTGTTGGTTTTCGTATCTCGTTTTCCTTGTATCGCATATAGATGGGGTCAAGTCCACCAGTTTGCTGAACAACACCATTCTCAATACTGAATGAACTGATGAAAACTCCACAGCTATTAACTATAATTTCTTCCTGAAAGAGTTTCTTGTTGTGGTGTGCCAGCATATATCCCTGAGCAAAGTATAAAAGTTTATGTAATTTATAATAATTTAACGGAGATGTTTCCGTTTTCTCACCATTGTTAATGGTTTTGTTGATTAGGTATTCAGCTGCCGTAACTGCTAAACACATCTTGACACCTCCTCATGAGTCTTAACTCGTAGGATTTAGGTTGATTTTTAGTACTATTTTCAACTTGAGATATTGACCTTGAATGCATACAACTGGTTGTAACATGAAAGAAGAGGCTATGCTATATCAGGTAACTTAGGAGATGATCCCGTACTTGATCACATACCAACACTTCAGTCAAAACTGCTGCGTTAAGAACCGCTATGATTCTATCAGCTTCCTGCTGTTTAAGACAGGCATAACTTCCGGTGTGTCCCACCGTACAATATATTTATTTTATATTTCCTTATTTATTTTATATCTTCTTCTAAGGCTATTTTTATCAGCGTGGTCTTGTGAACTGACATTTCGATGCTCTGCACCATATGTCTTGATTCTTGCTGTTTAGACAAGCTTAAATTCGGGTAGCCCGACCCTACTATGGTTGGTTATTTAATTAGATATTAACGTGAATCTTGGTCTTTTCGATTGGTCAAGCGAAACCGGAATATTCGGACTTGCTTCAATGTTTTTGCCACAATTTGCATTGCGAGTTTGATGTGCTATGGACTCATGTATACAAGTGCAAAATACCAATAGTTTACACCTTCCTGATTTTAAACAGGCTTGAATTCGGACATCGCCTGCCCTATATCTTAGTTTAGAAAGCACCTGTTATGTACTTTATTGTGATGTATATAAATACGAAGATTGTCGTAAATATAAAAGGTAAACTACAAACTAAACCTCTGAAATATATATTTGAACTCATGTCATCTGACTCTTCATATATATATGCCTCCTCTGGGTAGTGTATATTGTAATATACCATGTTCGCAGACATCTCCCTCTCACGTTCTGACATATAGGAACGTTCTTCACCTTTTATAGTATAGGTTTTTCCATCGAATGCTGTATATTCCACAACAGGTCTACCTGATTTAGTAGGTAAGCCTGTTTTCTCTGAAATTGAATGTTCAAAGTCAATTACCTTTCCATCAGTAGAAACAAATTCACTGTATATACTCCAATCGGCTATTACTTCAACGATATATAATACTCCTAATATTACTAATATCGGCCACACCATCTCGTGGATATGTGATATTATCGTACCCAAACTCGGAAGCTCTAAAGTTTTGAAATAAAGGTCATTAGCCATAAGTAGTGTTGAAATACCCATCATTTAGTACCTCCATTCATTTCTGTAAATTCTGAAAAAGATAAAAAGTTGAAAATAAGAGCCATGATGCCACAAACTATGGCAGCACCAATACAATATTTTATAGCTTTCCAAATTAGTTTTGGCCAAAGAAGCAATCGTAATTTTGTCGTTGCTTCACTTGGATCGTCAGCCTTATACAAAACCTCTACCTCGTCACCTGGTTGTAATGTTGTAACCTTGAGATCGCACTGATATTCGTAAGTTTCGTCATCAACTTGGTACGATATGACTGGAAATTTAGACTCATTTTCTCCACTAATACGGAATTTCTCTACGTAGCCTACGGTAGCCTCATAAGAGTGAATTTTAAGATTGGCATCAATCCTGGTAAACAACATAGCTGCTAATAAAATAAAAATCACGAAGACTAAATTTAAAGACCACACGACAAAAATATTTCCTACACCTAAGAACAGTTGTAATCTACCGCGTCTGTCCTTCACTGGTTTTGTATTTTCTTTCTCTATTGTTTCTTCTCTTTCCATTATGTTCCACAAGCGAGGATATTCACATCTAAAGATAAGTAAATCGCTTGCTTTCCCCTTTCTTGTTGTTTGTTTATTTAAAATCAATTCTAATTTACTATAGTAACTTTAAGATTTTGAAATTTGTCTTATTTTAATGTTAGGTCAAATCAATATCTTGGACGGATTTTACGTAGTTCTAAATTAGAAAGCGCCTGTTGTGTACTTTATCGTGATGTATATAAATGAGAATATTAGGGTTAGCACAAAAAATAGACCACAAGTCACACCACCAAAAAACAATGAACCATCATATGCCTTTTGAGGTAGGTATATGTTATAGTATACAGTCTCTCCCTTCTCCCTTTCTTGTTCTGACATGTAAGGACACTCGTCCCCTCTTACTCTATAGCTTTTACTATCAAGCGCTGTATATTCCACAACAGGTCTGCCTGATGTTTTAGGTTGCCCTGTTATCTCTGAAACTGATAGTTCAAAGTCAACTATATACCCCCGAATACCTATGAACTCACTATATGTTTCCCAGTCGACTATTATTAAAATAACCCAAAATACTCCTAATATTATCAACACTGGTAGCATCATTTCAGACAAATGTGATACTATTGTACTTATGCTTGGAAATTCCAGTGTTTCAAATGAAAGAGTACCAGCCAAAAATAATGTTAATACGTTCATCATTTAGTACCTCTCTTGATTCTATTAAATTTTATCCTATTTAATTCATCAAAAGCCAAACCTCTAAAGCTTCTAAAGATGAAATATAAAATTACAGTGACACCAGTACAATATAGTATAGCTTTCCAAACCAGTTTGGAAAAAAGAGTTAATTGTATTTTTGTTGTTGCCTCACTTGGATTGTTAGCTTTATACAGAACCTCTACCTCATCACCTGGTTGTGTTGTTGTAACTTTGAGGTCACACTGATATTCATAAGTCTGGTCATCAACCTGATATGAAATGACTGGAAACTTAGAACCAGTTTCTCTATCAGTATGTAATTCCTCTATATATCCTTTGGTAACCTCGTAAGATACCTCTTTTGAATTGAAATAAAATTTAGATGCAATCATAACAAGTAGCAGGACTATAATCACTCCAATTAGTGTCTGATAACACATATAAGTGATATTTCCTACACCTAACAATAGCTTTAATCTACCATACTCATCCTTTACCGGTTTTATATCTTCTCCTGACATTGTCTTTGTACGATTCACTGGATTTATATGTTTGCAAGCATGCAAATCCCCTCCTGCTCTACTGGAGTTGTGTGAAGAATCGCTTGCTTTCTCCTTTCTTGTTGTTTGTTTTAATTTTAAATTCTAATTTACTATAGTAATTGTAACATTTTAAAATTTGTCTTATTTTAAGGTTGGGTCAAATCAATATTCTGAGTAGATTTTACGTTGGTTCTTAGTTTAGAAAGCACCTGTTATGTACTTTATTGTACATAATACAAATGAAAAGATTATAATTAGCATAAGGCACACATTACTTATTGCCAGTCCGAGAAACAGTTCTGATTCTTCATACGCCTCCTCGGGATTGTATATATTGTAGAATACATTTACACCTTTCATCCTTATCTGTTTTGGCTTGTCAGTAGTTTCCTTCCCTTTCATAATATGTCTTTTTCCATCCACTATATATGCCACAACAGGTCTTCTTACTCGATCACCCGAATTTGATATATCTAAAAGTTCAAAATCGATTATATCCCCTGGAACGCTGACAAAGCTACCGTAGGTTTTCCAACAGGACATTACTCCTACGATCGAAAGTAAGCCTAATAGTATCATCATCACTAACACTACTTTAGACAAATGTAATACTATCGTAATTATATTTGGAAACTCCAATATTCCTAATGAAAGAGTATCCGTCGTAAGAAATATTAATGTATTCATCGATAAGTAAACCCCCTTACTCTTTTCAGTTCGTCTGATGCCAAACCTTGAAAGCCCATAAATATGATATAAAAACCCATGGTAGCACCTATACAATACAGCCCAACTTTCCAAATTAGTTCTGAAAATAAAGTAAGTTGTAATTGCACAGTAGCTTCTCTGGGATTGTTGGCTCGGTACAGAACATCTACTTTCTCACCTGGATGCATTGTTGTAACCTTTAAATCACACTGATATTCATATGTTTCATCACCAACCTGATATGAAATAATTGGGAATTTAGAATTAGTTTCTTCATCTACATGCAATTCCTCTACATATCCTTGGGCAATCTCATAAGATTCAACTTTCGAGTTGGAGTTAACCTTGGATACAACCATAACAGGTATCAATATAATAAATACCACAAGTATTGTACGATAGCACAAATAGGCAACGTTTCTTACACCCATCAGCAGTTTTAATCTACCATACTCATCCTTTACTGGTTTTGTATTTTCTTTTTCCATTGTTTCTCCTTTTTCCATATATGTTCTACAAGCGAGGATATTCAAATCTATAGATAAGTGAATCGCTTGCTTTCTCCTTTCTTGTTGTTTGTTTTAATTTTAAATTCTAATTTACTATAGTAACTGTAATATTTTGAAATTTGTCTTATTTTAAGGTTGGGTCAAATTAATATCTTGGGTAGATTTTTGCATGAGCCAGAGTATAATTGTTGAAAAGTTTGTATTGGTTTTCATATTAGGTATAGTTCTTAGCCGATGTCAAAACCTACAAAAATCAATGGTGAAGCATATCCATAAATTATCTGTAAACTTCTGAATATTGTATTGCAATTAGCCATACAATATGGTATAATCAAGGATAGAAAGGTAGGTGTTTACCATGGCAACAAAAAGTGCAAATGTAACAGCCCGTGTTCAACCGGAAATCAAGCGACAGGCCGAAGCGGTTTTAGACAAAATTGGACTTCCCGTTTCAGTTTTGATTGATACCTTATACAGACAAATTATTATGACAGGCGGCATTCCATATTCTCTTACTGTACCCAAGCTGCCCACAAGAGACAGTCTGACTGACGAACAGTTTGACTCAATAATGGAGAAAGGCTACAATCAGGCGAAATCCAGTAAGGGACTATCTGTTGATGAGGCCTTTAACAAAATACGTGAGGGTATTTGATATGCATTATGAAGTGAAGTTGGCCATACAGGCAGTCAATCAAATTGGGGAAACAATACAATATATTTCTAAAATTCTGTTAGAGCCGGAAACCGCACGGAAATGGGCAGATACCTTGCAATATGAAATCAAAAAGCTGGATACTATGCCAACAAGATATCCTCTTACAGAAGAAGAGCCATGGCATACTAAAGGAATCCGCAAAATGCCCATTAAAAATTTTCTTGTTTACTATCTGGTTGATGAAGAAAAGAAAGTCGTGTGAATTACAGCAGTAACCTATGGTCGTAGGGATCAGATTGCAGCATTGGTAGATATGTCACTGAATAAGACAGAGTGATACCACTATTCACTAAGAAAGCCGACAAATGCTATGGAAATTCGTTTTACAAAATTAGTACAAAACTTCAGTGTATCATTCTGGACATCTGAAATGTTTGAGATAATCTAAATCTTAAAAATGTAAAGTAACCATCAATTGACTCTACTCGGTAATAATAATTACGACCCATATTTATCGGGGAAGCAAGTGAGGATATTCGCTTGCTTCCTCATTTCTTGTTTAAATAATACCTGTTGCATAATTTATAATAGAGACTATAAATAAGATAACTGCAAATATCACAAGCAATGCACCTATTAATGTCGGTCTATCAAGAAAAAGAGTATCCAGTGATACATCTTCTGGATCATTTGCTTTGTAAAATACAAGTGTTGTCCTGCCTAGTTTCATGTCCTCATCAATATAATAACATTCTCCCTTTGAAATATATTCATGCTCATTTACTTGATATGAAACTACAGATAGTGTTTTGTCTGTTCTCGGTTCGGTTGTGAAGTCAATTATGTTTCTTCTTATTATTAAACTCATCATCTGTAAGATCATCTGTAGTATTCTTACCTATCTTGCAAATAAGGTTTCCTGGAGGTTTGCACCACAGATCAGCTATAAGACCCAAGATAATAAAAAAAGTAAAAATACACGTCAAGATCTTTACAGTGAATACCACCTGGATACATAGTTGGTTCAAGTCATATAGTATATTCATGTAATCACTCCTTCTTTATTCGTTAAATATTAACCGTCTTTACCTCTTTTGCCTCTTCTGATACTGTAGCAACTATGGCTGCAAAAATAGCAGACATGAAGAAAAGGATTAGGGCAACGCCAGCACAACATCCTATGACATTTGCAATCAATTCATAAACCAAAGTGATTTGTTGCCGTATAGTAGCTTCATTTGGGTTGTCAGCTTTATACAAAACCTCTGCCTTGTCTCCTGGCTGCATTGTGTCAACCCCTAACTTGCTCTGATATTTATAGGTTTCACCATCAACTTGATAAGAGATAATGGGAAACTTAGAATTTGACTCTTCATCAAGATGTAACTCCTCTACGTATCCTTGTGCAACTTCATAAGTATGCTCCATAAAACATGAGTGGATAAAGGATATAATCACAACAGGTATTAATAAAACAGCCACTGTAAGTAATGTTAAAGCAATTATGTTAACTACATTTTGTATGCCTATCAGCCATTTTATTTTACCGTATTCAGGTGTAGTCTTTACTGTTTCCGTTTCTGTTAATTTCATTTTATCATTCCTTTCTTATTTAAATAATACTTGTTAGGTTGTTGGTTATAGTGTAAGTTTATAACACTTTGATTTGAAGATCTTACTTTCATCAAGTGCTTTGTACTCACCATAATGATCGAATTTAAGACCACATTTTTCCATCACTTTGCCTGAGCGTGGGTTGTCTATTGCATGTTCAGCACAGATTTCTTTTACACCAAGTGTCTTTGCAAAACCTATCATAGCTTTCGTAGCCTCGGTGCAGTATCCTTTGTGCCAATGATTGTAGTTAAGACAATACCCGAGGGTGCAACTGCCTTCTACTTTGGTACTTATGGTGATGCTCCCTGAGCCAATCGCCTTATTCTCTTCCTTCAGTATGAATGCCCAAGTCCACTTATTCTTATCTGTAGAGGTTGATTTAATCCAACTGATTGTCTGATTGATGTCAGTGTATGTGGGGTGTGACAGAAACTCCATAACTCGTGGATCGCTATTCCATATGAAAGCATCCTCAGCATCGCTTAGAGCGATTGGACGCAAAATTAATCTTTCTGTTTCGATTTCTGGGTTCAAAATTATATCATCTCCTTTCAAAAATATCCAAAAACTGTGCACATTGTAATCAGTATATTCTTTGATTGAGTTTCCTGCTGTTTAAAACAGGCTTAAATTCCGACATGGCCTGCCGTAGGGTTGGTTTTGTTGCGATTAATTATATGGAATATAATGCTGACTCCGGAATTATGTTAAATCTTTCTCTTTTTCGGGTTTCTGATTTCGGAAGGAAAAATTTTTTAGTACCACTTTATCGACCATTTTGTTGAAAAACGGTGCTTTCAAGGGTTGAAAAAATCTCGATTTAGAAGCAAAATTTGAATGGAAAAATGGTGTAAAATTTTCTCATTGATTACTATCGTTATCTAACTAAAAATACAGGGTTTATCAGCTTTTCTGGTCTTTAACGACTCTTTGCATGCTTATCACTTCGTGACATTTAGCTCCAAGAATCCCATCTCGGAACATAGCAGTTTTGATGAATTCTTCTTCTGTAAATACATCGGCATAGTTCGCCGAACCATCACTGTTTGTCCCAAAGATGACACCATAGATAGATTTGGCTTGCTCTATGTTTTCAGCTATAACTTCAACCCAGCCACCATCGTATGGATAGGCATAGAGACCATTATAGACGAAATAAAACTTCTGCATTATGTGTCACCTCCTACAAGTATTATAATTAACAAGCTTTTCTTGAAAAAATTCTTTCATTTGCAATGTTGAAATACTTTTCGTCGATTTCAATGCCTATGAAATTTCTCTGTAATGCCATACAGGCAGCACCTGTTGTACCTACACCCATGAATGGGTCAAGTACAGTGTCTCCAACATTTGACGAATTCTCAACAAATATTTTCATAAGCTCTATAGGCTTCTCGGTGGGGTGCTTTTTCTTGCCAATAATATTAGCAAGTTCGAAGCAGTTACTTGTACCGCGGTTGTTTATGTATCTTGCTTTGCCTTTCCTTAAAAGCAGAATGAACTCGCATTGCTGCATATAATAACCATTTGGAGTTTTGTTATTTTTCTTCCAAACAAGTAGGTTAACGAATTTAAAACCTGCTTTTTCGGCTTCAGTTTGTAAATCTTTGAGATTTCTGCCATTTATCATAATATAACAATGGCAACCGTCTTTGAGAACACGGTAGACCTCTGGCAACCACTCTGAAAAAGTTATATCATTATTGGAGAACAGTTTGCCCTGCCTTATCGCTAAAGGAACATCGCCAATGCTCTTATTTACCCATTTGTTTCCGATTGTTGGACTACCTGAAATATCTCTTCTCCGGAGTGAACCACCACATTCATTCTTCTTAACCTCTGTAGTAACACCACCTGCAATGATTTTATAAGGTGGGTCAGTTACAATCAAATCAATACTGTTGTCTGCGATTGTCTTAAACACATTCATACTATTATCATTGTACAATCTCAATTTTCATCACTTCCTTGTTATGTTCTTAATTAAGTGTTAGAATGGTTGTTTGTGTTCTAAACAGTTATCCAAATGTGAGCTTCTTACCTTTATTTTCCACTTCTGGACAGCTGCTTGTGTTCTTCCTTTTTGTTAGTACTTATATTTGTAAAATTTACTGCATTATTATAACGTCATAGGTTTTTCATTTTAAATATATCAATAGAATAATTATTAAGTTTTAGTTTTTTATCGCTGAGTACGTTTGTTACCGGGTATTTAATTGCTACTTTCTGTGTATAGATATTGTATGTCACACCTGTATATCCTGCTGTAACTCTCTCGTAGCAATAAGCTCGCCTATAAAAATACAAATTACAACTGCTAAAAAATTGATCCGATTTTACTTATCTTTGTTTTCATCTTCATCCGTCCCTTCTTTGTAAATAATCTTTTTGTGGGTATTTGTTATTATTCTGACTATAAGCCGCCCTATCGGTACAAACATGAAGGACAACACAAACCAA
Organism: uncultured Clostridia bacterium; assembly: GCA_947627855.1. GTDB lineage: Bacteria > Bacillota > Clostridia > Lachnospirales > CAG-274 > JAJQCI01. The sequence goes on along the minus strand of CANQXR010000089.1, from coordinate 51,067 downwards.
ATAATAACTGCAAGAAAAATAATTAAAAATATAAGTACAGGGTTCAAAACATCACCTCCATAACCCAAAAAGTTAGTTAAACTTATGACATTTTAATCTTTAATTCTTTGTTTGTTCCTTACGATAAGACATTCTGCATTTTACTTCCTTATCAACTTCATCATCTCTGAAATATTTGTATGCAAGTAATAACGGATAGCTACTGCCTTTTACACTTTCATAATACATGAACTCACTCCATGATGGGATTTTGTCTTTGTTGCGAAGATCCCAGCTTGGATATTCAAACATATTTCCATAAACATCATTCTTGTTCTGGACAATTGTAGACTTGTCCAAACCATCTTCTATTCTTACAAATACATCGTTTACAATAATTCTTTTTGCCAGTCTGCAAAGCCAATTCTGAAATGCTCTAACAGTCTCCTCAAATTTTGTATTTCTAAGTGAACCATCAACAACAAGTATATATTCTCTCTGCATTTCAAATTCAGGAAAACTATTTCCATAAGCTTTTCCATTACCGAGGTTGCTCCATTGCTCAAACTCATCATAAGGGCTTGACGTACCCCACCCCTTTTTTCTGATGACATATATTTCCATATCCTTTTCAGAACCACTGACCTTGGGGAGATGAGCCAATACAGTATCAAGAATATATTGCATTTGGGGTTGACTGTTACCTAAAGATTCAACTGAAATTGTTCCGTTTATATAAGTCCAGCTTGACATTTTGTTATATCTCCTTTTTGTTTTTAGTTTTCAACTTCGCTTAGATTGGTGCTACCGGTTTGGTGCTTGGTAATAGAATTGACATAATACCCGAATTAAGATATGCTTGATGATTATCATATACCATCTTTAGATAAGTTTGTATTTGTGGTAGGTTGAAATCCACATATAAGAGCATATCATTAGCACCTGTTAGAATAAAATAATCTTCTATTGGTAATATCTGATTGTTCAATTGTGTAGCTATACTTAGGTAAGGATATAGTGTATTATTATTATCTGATAACCAAAATAATGCAGGAACTGTATTTCTGATCTGGTGTGTAACACAGATATTATAAAGATCTGTCATATAACAGAAACTATAATCTGTCTGCTGAATTCCATTTGTAAAGATACTTATCTCAGCACCTACAGCTATATATTTAGACAGAAAATTAGTTATGTATAATTTCCTGATATTTAATGTATTGTATTGGATTGGGATTTGTTGATTGGGTTGATATGAAAATCGTTTGTTGCTTATTATCTCCATCAAAAAGTGCTTGCGCTTTTCTACAAGAGTTAACTTCTTATATGAAATGCTGCCATTATTGACTTTGTTTCCAAACAAATCTCGTATATCAAAATACCCATTAAGTCTTCTGCCGAAAATGAAATATTCTTTTTTCTCAAATAAAACTTTATCAAATAGTCTAAAACCTTTTACAACATAAGGTGCTTGGTTTTCTTTTCTGATACCTCCGTGCAAAATATGGGCTTTGTGAATCTGTCTATTATGACAACGAACTTTCTTCTGATAGAAATAATAATCGAGAGGTTTTGCGGTTGGATTTCCACTAATGCACCTTGCATCTACACGATGACTCTTAGGTAATTTGTTTTCTATCCTAATATTCTTTGTGATATATCCATATGTTATATATACATTTGAGTACATCTCTTGTAATCTATTACAGAGGGTCGGTCTCATGATATTCATAAATGTTGCATCATTAAATTTCATACCTCTTTTTATGTTGAAAGGTAAATTTATCTTTCCTCTATGATATCCTTCGTGACAAGTTTTGCAAAGAGTTATCAGATTGTTGGGTGAATTACCACCTGTTTTTCTGCTTTCTATATGATGTACCATTAATATTGAATCTCCGGAAGCCCCATTACAACACTGGCAGGTATAATCATCTCTTCGTAAGACATACTCTCTTACATTCCAAGAACCCGCCTGTTCTCCTTGCTGATATTCCTTGCTCTTGATATCTGGGTCTTTTATTCTTTGAATATCAAAACTTGCTACTTCAATAATAATTTTTGAAACTGGTAATATTTTGTAGACCTTCTCTATAGTACTAAGATGTGTTTGTATCTTCTGTTCAACGGAAGGTGCAAGCCATCCTCTGTGCTTAGTTCTGACTCTATTATTGAACCTGGGCTTTCTGTAACGGAGTCTGTTCCTTCTTGTCCTTCTTAATGCTCTTCTGGTAGATAAAAGATCTACTATATCATTTCTTAATCTTATCTCTGATTCGTACAAAACTGTATCTTTGGTTGTTGCTGAAATACCAATGTATTTACTACCGGCATCTACCCCAAGAGATACTTCCTGTACGAAATCTGTTGTTTCATATAGTAACTGTATAGTAAATGGACAGCATTTTATTACTTTTGCTTCTCCATCTCTTAATAATCTTCTGACTTTCCCGTGCCTTTCTGTAGGCATGAGAGGCTTTCCATCAATGTTTAAAACATATACCACACAAAGGCACTCCTTTCCATATAAAATTGATTTTTAATTTTTGTATGCTTTACTCTGTAAGACAGCAGCATACTGCTGTAATATACCTTCGCCAATGTTATACGGGGTTTGTATGTAAGCAACACTGTCCCTACCCGCCAGGACTGTTTAATCACTTACCTTAGAGCCACAGATTAGGTATAACGTCCATGGGTAACTATAATATTCCTGTATAACGTAGTTCTCGAAGAACTTAGGTTAATCAACTGCCAGCTTTTTCAAGCTATCGTTTTTAAGCGATGGGTGGTTGATGTCTTCATTATAACATTTTGACATTTTCTTTACCTTTTCAAAACTAAGGTTGTTCTCCTCGCAATATTCCCTTATCTTATCCTTCCATTCTTCAAATCGTTTGTTCATATTTTTCATTTCCTACTAACTTTAAATTATAGACCAAGATATTGCTGCGTGCATTCTGTCTGCCTAAACTCTAAGCCGTCCTTTCTTCTATAAACCCAAAGAACCGGAGGCATGGGGGTTTCGTCTCGCAAACCAAGCCCCAATTTTACACTCTCGCTTTCTGGATCAAAATATTGAAGAACCAACATATTTTCATTGTAGCACCCTGACATTTTCTTTGCCCTTTCAAAGCTAAGGTTGTTCTCCTCGCAATACCTTTTTATTTCGTTTTCCCATTCTTTAAATCGTTTGTTCATATTTTTTACTCCTTTCCAAATTCTACTCGTGCACCTAATGAATTGTAAATATATGAAATATCCTGTCTAAAGCATCTCAAAATTTCTTTATCTCCTTGAGATGCCATCAAACAATTTTCATCAATGCCTGGATGTGTATGTCCACTCCATTTATACCCTTGTGAATTTAATTCCATTGCCTGCTCTATGCCAATGTCTACCATAAAACTATTGCCTCTTACGACAAGTCTTTCGTTACCTTTGGTAAAAAGTGCAAATTCATCACCTGTATATGCTGTAAGGGCTGATAGGTCTTTCATGTTTACAGAATTCTTTGAAACGATTACCTCACTTCTATAATAAGGTAACTGTTCAAGCAACTTCTGCTGGCGGTTATTTAGTGGTCTTCCCATATGTAATATAGCACTTGGCTGTCCTTTACCTGTATTTCTCTGTTCAATCGGGAAATTAATACTTTCTATGCTGCCAACAGCCGTTAGGTCATCTTCCTCTAATGAGTCATCTTCGTCTATTAGGTTGTTATCGTCCTCATTAATTATATCATTCTCCTCAAGTGACTGCAACAAATTTTTGAATTGTTTAATACTATCCCACACTGAATATTACCTCCTTTGAAGAATTTATTATTTATATTTTTCAGTCTCATAGTTAAAAGTCATTGGTTATATACCCGTATTCTTATCTCTAAAATCTGTTAAAAAATTAAATAATAGTATGTTGTCGATAATTTATAATTTATGTATGCGTGGGTCATCACTCTTTATCTCCTGCTGAATGATACCTGATATGAACAAATCGGTAGGGTTGTATTCTTCCTGACTATTCAAATACTTTACTCGTGAATCTCTATCTCTTGACATTTTCAATTTAAAATATTTGTCTTTGGGAATTGAGCCTGTTCCTATGAAATGTAACTGGTCAAAAGCTTTTTCTGATTTTAATACAAATTGCTTTTCTGATTTTACTGAAGCTGCCAGCTTGTTCACAGATGTTGTGTTATTTAGAAAATCTTTAGCATATGAAAAATTTGAATTATCTGCTCTGTACCCTATGATGATGTCATAGGCATTTATATCCACATTGAAATTGTCTGTTAGATATTTCTTGGCTGCAACTGCAATGGCTCCGGCTGTCCTGAAAACTCTGTTCTGTATCAATATGGTTAACCAGTGCAAAATGGTATAATTGCTGTCACTTAGGTCTAAGATTGTTAAACCAGTTAAGTCTATATCATAAATATTTACATAACCATCATTATTTTCACTACATGCCCACTCCTTAGCAAGCTCAATGTCTTGCGTGCAGTAGAAACCTACACCAAAGTCATTATATTTGTTCTTTACTTCATATAGTGGCTTTTGTATTATGTGTTCTGAACCATGGAATATTATCATGAATATCCCTCCCAACTGTTACATCACTTGTTATTAATTTTTTGTAAAAAATTTTGACAGATTCCCTCATGACGTCATAACAAAATTTAAACTCAAATACCTAAAATGCTCGTATGCTCATGCTTTAGAACTTCCTGCTTTTGAACAGGCTTAAATTTGGGCACTGCCTGCCCTACTGGTTCTATCGAAGTTGATACCTATTTATCATCTCATTACACTAATATGAAAGGGGAAAGTGCCCACGGGCTTCAATAGCAGTCCAAATATTTGTACGATTGTAACAGCACAACATCTGAATAGCTCATTTTAGGTTACTGGTCAGGTAGCCTTTAACTTGCCCTTCCTGCTTTTAGAACAGGCTTAAGTTCCGACGTAGCCCACCGTACAATATAATTACTATATTCAATCTATTCTTACATAATTTTTATTTTAAAATACAATATTATCTTTTACTTTCTGTCGCTGCTCTTCAGTGAGAATGGAATTTTCAATATACAAGTGATTATCATGCAACCGCTTAACAGTCTCTTCTCTGAAGGATTCAGCGGGATTTGCAATCTGTGCTGTTTTAAAATCCAATCTTCCATCAGAAAACTCACAGCTTATATATCTATTTGGTCCATTGCCAGTTACCATCAGTTGGTCTATTAGTATTTTCCCTGTTTCTATTTCTTGGGCAAGTGCAGTCTCAAGATTGCTTCTGTAGGTTGTCAGACTCTCGGATGTCAAACAAAGTACAAGTCTGTCATAACCATCAGAATGCGTTTTTATAATAATATATTCATTCATAACAGATGCCCCTTTCTTTAATTTTACTGTTTGAAGCTAATTAACGATAAGTAGTTCTTTACAATCTCATCTGCTTCTTTTGTTTTATAGGTTGGTAAAAAGCTGCCGATAAAGTGGTCTTTTTATTTTCCTGCTTTTAAACAGGCGTAAATTCCGATGTTCCCCACCGTACTGCATTTATGTTGTAATAACAATTACAATATATAAATGATTTTATCTTAATCAATAACTAATACTAATCACCAGAAATGAAAATTTAGGGTTTACAGAAAGGGGTCTATCACAGGAAACTTTATTTATTCAGCTAAAATTTATTAAACAATTCAACATTCATGACGTATAGAATTCATTTATTATCTTAATGCTTAACCTATAAAAGTTCTGCAAGTGATCTTACGCATATATCTGCTGCCTTTTGGATACTCTCCCATTCGTGAGATGTATGGTTGTCATATACCCCACAGGTTTTCATACCTGCTTTCTTTGCACCCATAACAGCTTTCGTTACATCCTCAAACACAATGCAGTCCTGCGGATTTACACCAAGCCTTTCGGCACATAACAAAAATATGTCCGGATATTCCTTGCTTCTTTTTACCTCGCTGCCGCAGGCATATGTATCAAAGTATTCATATATGCCATTGTTTTCAAGACAAGGTACGAAGAGCTTATCTGAAGTAGCCGTGGCAAGCCCTATTTTGAAATCGGCTGTCTTCAATCTTTCCAATATCTCTCTTGCACCCTCTTTTAGCTTTACATGATTTATGTATTCGTATTTAGCCAACTCGTTCCACTGTGTAATTATGTCTTCTATTGATTCTTCAAGGTTGTACTCCTCTTTTGTGAAACGAGCCATTTCTTTAAAGCTCATAGAAGCTATCTTCTCAATATAGTCTTTAGGTAAGTCCATGCCTCTCTTATTGAAGAAATCTACATCAACTTTGTGCCATACAAAGCCTGAATTAACAAGAGTTCCATCAAGATCAAATATCGCTGCTTTTTTGTCTTTAAATATATTCTTTATCATTTGTAACCACCTTACATTGTATTTTATTGCATCAAAAAAGCCCACAGGTTGTGCCCATGGGCTTTAATTCTTCTTAAGCGTTCAACTAAGATTTTATTCGCTCTTATTCTGTTGACGCTCATTTCTTTGACGTTTTATAATTTCTTCATATCTTTTACGGTCAGCTTCAGGAATATCAAGTCTATAAAAGGCAATTCCCATAGAATGTCCCTCGTCCATTATTCTGTTAATATATGCAAGTATTCCTAATTCCCTACCTTCAATAAGTCTTCTGGTATATTCTTCAGTGTAATCTTTACCAAATACTTTAGCAGTGATTCTGGCATATTCTTTGGCATATCCTTTAGCAAATCCTTCGACAAATCCTTCTGCCCACTCACAAGCTCCAATATCTGCTAAGTAAGTTTTTAAGATTTCCTCTTCATCAAACAATGAATCTAAGAACTCAATCACCTTCTCTCTCGTTTCTAATATTCAATTGGCTCAATACAGCATCTTTGTACCTCTGGCGATCAGATTCTGGGACTTTTAATATGTCCATAGCTTCATTCATAGAAAACTCTATATCCATTAAACAAATAATTGATCTAATGAACGTCTCATCTCTGCTTTCAACCCGTGCTCTCCTTTTAATATCCTCTAAGTAAGTCTTCAAAATTTCATCCTCATCAAATAATGAATCTAAGAACTCAATCACCTTCTCTCACTTAATATTTACTGCTTTGTGCATAGTGATTAACTTTTTTAGAATTTCTGTGCAGATAGTAACGGTGAACTTGATTGATTTTTACCCAGTGCATTTCTGTACTTGGGACGGTCTGCTTCAGGAACCTTCAATATGTCCATAGCATCCTCAAGTGGATAACCAAAATTCATTAAATTAGCTAAATTAGCCAAGAATGTTTCCTCTATTCCTTCAGCTTTTCCTTCAGCTTTTCCTTCAACCTTACCCTTGGCCTCTCTTTGGTTGCCAATATCAGTAATATAGGTCTTTAAAATTTCCTTTTCGTCAAATAATTCTTCCATAATTCCTATAACCTCACTTTCTCTAATTCTCAGATACTCTGCCAATATGTCCTTACTACGACAAATCCTGATAGCATTCTCTATAGCCACACGATTTCTACCATATAATGCTATCTGGGCGTCGACTATCCTACAGAACATGATATATTGGTCAATAATATCATTTTTACCACTTCCATAAATTACTTTTACCCTAACGTCGATTACCGCTTCTTCACCATTAAAGAACACCTCCCTCAAAGAAAGAATGTCAGGTTTATCGCCCCTGTCATTGTGATAAACAACATAGAACTCCGGTTTAGGTAGTTTCACTTTTGTCGATTTATATAACGTAATGCCCTTACTCTTAAAATAATTATGATAGGTTCTTGCTGCATACATAAGCATTCTCACAAGTATATTCTCTGACCATGTTGACTGTGCCTCAGCCAAAATAAGTAGTTTATCTCTCACAGATAACCCAAGGTCATTATATATTCCTTCCATGAGTATGCTTTTTATAGTTACTATTGATATATCACCCTCATTGATTGAGGTATCTTCTGGGTGAAGTGTACGATATAATTCTAAGGCATACTTTTTGTCCTTGAAGAGATCCGTAAAAACTGAATCCTTCACCTTACGGTTGGCTTTCTCTTCACCCACATCGTCCATATTTATGTAATTGTTCATCTACTAAACTCCTCCTATATTTATATTATCACAAACCATTAAAATTATCAAGATTAAACTAAAGATTTTCACTATACACTCTAATTATGTTATCGTCTAACTTATTCGTATGTTTAAAACAAATAAGGTGGTTTAAACTTTTATTAGTAGTTATATGATGTGTCAGTCTTAGGCTGGTTGGTGAAATTACTATTGAGGATTTCTAAAATCTGTAAAGACAGAGCCTCTAAGTCTTTCTTTGGTGTCCCGTAGATTGTATCATTTATGATGTCGTCCAATCCAAAATTCATTTTTGTACCTCCTTTATCATAGGTGTTTGATATCGCCTTTAATTTCTAATGTTTCTTTATTTCGTTTCTTTATGTACTCAAGGATACCCTCTTCATCGTCAGCTGGACATGGACCAAATCCACAAATAGCCATCAGTATGTCAGGTGTCATCTTTATACTTTCTCCACCTACATTTATATACATACCACCCTCACCTGGAGCAGCTTCTGTGCATGAATACTTCAGTCCATGTAAATCACAATGCTTGAGGAATAATTCAGTAGTATAACCCATCTTTTTAAACCTCCCGTCAATCGAGAAGAGATTCTAAGAACTCATCTGCCCCATCATCTGTTAATTCTTTATAAATTCTTCTTGGGGTTGATGAGATACCCTTAGCGTCTTGAAGTTTAATGGAAGTTTCCAAAGCATTGATGAGTGATAAAGCCTCTTCATCATTTCTAATTTCGATATTATGTAAAATACTTGATGTTGCCAATGTCAGTCCTCCTTAATCTAAGTGTGTAGGTTGTCTTGTGATTCTGATGTTTCATCTAAATCCCAATCAATATCTTCAAAAGGTATTGAACCATTCTCGATAGCATCTCTTTCTGCTTCTTCAAGCTCCGCTCGCTCGGCTGGTGTTAACTTTGTATAATCCGGATCCCAAGCAACTACAAGCTTTCTTAAAAGTTCAATAGCAAATTCTTGTTCACTTTCAGGCAGCATCTCTAACAGTTCTACTGCTCTTTTGATATTATCAGACATCAAATATCAACTCCTTTCAGTTTTTAAAATGGTTGAAATTTCCTCCTCTACCAAATTCGGGTTGACAAGCCCCGCTGTGTGTGATATAATAGAGAAAAATAAAAGTAAAGGAGGTCGTAACATGACCACTAAGAAATCTTCAGATCTCGACCGCATTTTCAAGAAATCTGCAAAGAAATCCATAGAATTCTCAATATATGCACTCATCGCAGCGTATATACAAGTACCAACTTCAGAATTCATTTTCTTCTGCGCAATAAGCATCCTTTGGTATATTACTGCAGCTTATGCTGTCAGAAAAAACAAACAGAATGCTGAAGTAAGTCCTATTTAAGGCTTCCTGCTTTTCAAAGACAGGCATAAATTCGGATCGGCCCGACCCTACTATTAATTAATTTATTTATTATTTTGTCCCAATTGAGGGTGACACAGTTTTCACCCTCTACGCTAGGTTGTTGTACATTGCACATAAAAAGGCATCACAGAAATGCCTTTACTTTAAAACTTATTAATTTTGAATTGTCCTCTATTATATCTTTATACCACTCCGGAATGGGGTTATCTGTTAAATTCCATTTATTATTCTCATAGGTTGCTATATGTGTAAATGTATTTGAATTGTCATACAGAGTTACCTTATCACAATATGGAAGCACATCCTTTAACTTAGTGAGAGAGTTTTTATATCTCTTTCTTATATCAGCTTCAGGAATACCATGACCACCTTTTGCAACTCTGCTTTTTACTCTTTCCACTGCTAAATCCTCGGAATTCAAACCTACGTAATATAACTCTATGAAATAACCAAGTTGTTTAGCTGTTTTTATATTCCTTACAATACTTTGTCCACAAAGGGTCGTTTCCTGATTGAAGGATTTTCTTTCATTGAAGTATTGCTTTACTCTTTTAACCGCAATTTTTCCGGCAGTAATAGTGTCATTCATATTGTCCCATCGCCCAATCTCTCTCACAATTTCGTCAACATTCACACGAGGCATATTCTCCATTTCTGAAAACAACAAATAAAATGTAGTTTTACCTGCCCCGTTTACACCTGCAAATATCACATATCTACACATAATCAAAACCTATTAGAATCAATGACTGCTTTCTGTTTAATCTGAAGTATGCAATCAATGACACAATTTACAAATTTCTTCTCGCCCTCAGACTGAGCATTCTTTATAAGTTCAGAAATCTCAAAAAGTTCTATATTCATACACTCTTCATACATGTTGTGTAACATTTCCGACTTTGACATTATATCACGTTCCTTTCTAAATGATGTTATTGTGAGTGTTGGGTTGTTTATGGGTATTTTAAGATGGAGATTCTATGTGACCTGATTTTTGCAGGTCAACTCCAGTTAGGGATTCAATCTTATCTTTGCTCCAGAAGGAATTTTCCCGGTATGAGTAAACGTCTTTTCTTTTCTTAAATATTCTAAAGGGTACATCTGAATTATCGTATATGTAACAGACATCGCATACCTGCAGTAATTCAGGAATCAATGCAAGTGCCCTTTTGTATCTGGACACAATCTTATCAGTTGGTACATCATGTCCGCCAGCAGCCACTCTCGCACGAACCCTCATTATGTTTATACCGCTATCCGCTGTCAACACATATATGCATCTGATAAAATAGCCTTTGTCTTTTGCCCTTTCGATAAGTTTCAGGTTGCGTCTGGTGGACAAAACAGTTTCAAATGTAAAGCTTTTATTCTCATCTATAAACTGATTTCGTAATCTATCTGCAATTTGTGCAGCCTCAAGGTCAGTACAAAAGAGACATTTCTTTATCTCATCAGCGTTGATATATGGTTCTATGATATTTACCATTTCAGTAAATGTGCTCTTACCAGAACCATTGGGTCCGGCAAAGACTATGATTTCAGGCTTCTTCTGCATATTCTCTCCTCCCATCTGGATACTCCAAATAAGGAGCTTTTTTCTCAAGGTCATATCGTGCAATAGGTGCACCTTTTATTCTGCTTATCTCATTTTCAATTCGAACAGCTTCAATAAACCTTCTATCTAATTCCTCATCAGTAAGACCGCACATTGTATCATAATCATTGTATTCTTCCATCTATACACCCCCATTTATAGTTGCTTCATTAACTTGAGTATATCAGATTTTTAATTGGTATGTCAAGAGGTTGATTATACTGCTTGAAATACCTTTATGCTGCTAATTATTATATAGTTTATCATCATCTTCCACATAGGTTGTTATAAAGATTAGATTCTGTATAACCACTTTCACGACAGGCTGCAATGATATTTCCTATAACAGTGTCTGGGACTCTACCCTCTCTTCGTATTTTTGAGTTTATATCTGTTCTCTCAATGCTGTCAAGATAGAAAGCCCCATATCTTTTCATAACTTTCAAATACAACATCTTATCCGATGCGTTATAAATAATATTATTTCTTAATATATTATCGGTATCGTCCTCTGTATCTATCAGGTTGCATTCTATGGAAGTAACATTTAGCTCTCCCAAGAATATTCGGTAATATAGGAGTAGGTGCTCAATCTTACTTGCCCTGTCTAATATGATATTCCCAACTGCAGCTTTTATGTTATCAGAGAGCATAAATGAATTCAAACCCAAAACAATGCTAAAAATATCTTTTAGAAATTTTAGTAACTTACATCTACCCTTGTCTCCTTCTACAGGTTCAATGTAGGATTTTCCCAGTTCATTGAGGCTGTCTTTAACACTTTTACTCACGTATAATGTGATATGAAAATTTTCCATTCTTTTATCCCAAGAAGTTTGTATACCTATCTTATCAAAGATTGTTATAGCAGACTCTTCTATCTTTCCAAAATTGAATTGAGTTTCTTTTAAATTTATAGCGATATTTTCAAGCAGGTTCCATAAAGAAAAGTAAATTGACTCATGTTCACTGTTGGCTGGTTGTCTATCAATCATCTCTACTGAGTCCTCACAGATATTGCTGAAGTTTATAACATAAAAAGATCTACTATTATGTTCTTCTTTATGTGTAAGTCTTGAAGTATCGTAGTGGCTTACCCCTCTTGCATTTAGGGTTGATAGATAACAGTATATTGATATAGGCTCTCCTATAGGTGTTATGCTCCAGTTCGTAAGAGCACTGTTCAGGAAATTAAGCAAATACTCTTTAACAGCCGGGCTGTATGTTCCAGATACCATAGTATTTGCATTTGTTAAGGCTGCCAATTGTCTGTCAATATCATGTATAATACCTTTTGTACCAATATGTGTTCCACACTTAGTCCAAGTATAATTCATATTGTATGTTGTATTCTTGAACCTACTGTACACAGGACTCCACGAATTGCCGACACTCTGAAGGAAGTTTTCATAATACAAATTTGGACAATCAAGAATGAATATTAAGTCACCCATTTTGAGACATTCCGTTAGATTGTTCTTAAGAAAAACTTCTTCGTAGTCTACATGCACTACTTTAATTCTCGACTTACAATTGTTTGTCAGATTTATGTGTGTAATATTATTGAACCAATTTTCAGGATTCAGCAACTGACTTTCCTTTATACTATTTTGGGGGTTGTTAACAACAACTCTATACTCAATTTCTGAGTCTTTTGCATATGTACAAGCAGAAACTAAACCTTCCAAATCTTCAAGTTCGGAAAATAAATACATTGTATCAAGGTGAAATCCCAAAATTAAAATATTTATATGCTTTTTACTTGTCTGCTTTAGAAATAACTTTATCTTCTCGTATAAACTGCTTAAATTTATTGAAGCAATATTGGAAAGTGTATGACACTCACAGTTTACAAGACCATCTGAGTTATTTCCAAATGTTATAAGACAGCTCTTTCCTCCGATATATACCCATCTCTTAAAGTCTTCCAAACAAGTATCAATGAAATTACTTATAATTACAGACAGGAAATCCTCTGAAATATCAGAAAATGCTCCAGAGAATAAGTCCTTACTGAGAGCTAAAGTTCTCTCATATATGTTTCTGAATGCATGGAGTACAAATGGTGACAAGAGCCAGATTTTACACTGATTATCTTTTTCAATACCAAACTCAAGTATTCTACTTATAATGTCCTTTGCATTTTGAGACTGCTGAAAAACCTCATTGTTTTCAATACAGAATCTTGCAAGGTTGTAATATGCTTCCACATAGTTCTGTATACTTTCTAATCGAGGAAAACGGTGGATAGAAAATGATATATCCTCATTGTCAATAATCCCATTCCTATTTTGATAAATATCGAAAATTACGGACTGAGCGGTTGCATTCAACTCGCTTATGCACCTTTTCGCATCGTACATGAAATCACGACTAACATATAGGTCCTCCATTTCCGGTATAAAATCGCTCCATAATTTATCTGCACTGTGTAGGTCAGTCTCGCTTAGATCTGGTATTAGTAGATTATCATCTTGTCTCTGTCCTCTATGATGTATCTTGAAGCAGTTCTCTTGGTTCTCTTTATCTCCTTGACTCTCTTGGTCTGTGCAGCCTCTACTGAAACGTACATACAAATATCCTTTTGAAATGTATGAATCATCACGACAATAAAAATTATAAACTAAATCAAGGATAGTTACAAATAGGTTAGTTTCATCGGTGGTTGTAAATTGCATTACCGGCCTGAATTTCCCTTCCCGTATTTCTTTCAATACTTCTACCACGATACCAGCCCTGCTTCTATCTCTGTTCAGTTGTGAGAATAGCAGGAAAGTTTTTATACCCGTATAAAGGACTCTTTTAATATCACTGCAATATAGTCTAAAATCGGGTTCTATCACGGTAAAATCATTTTCGTTAATGTTGTATATATTGTTGTTTTGTTTTGTGTTTACTTTAGTTATGACAATCACCTCCCACCTGAAAATTTTAAATTATTGATTTGGATTGAAACAGCAATACCTCCTACTGCCTTTATAGACTGCATGATACTTATTGTCGTTTACACTAAATTCTTGCAATTTTTTGTTGATAAATACTGATTATACCGATAGATTGATGTATAATATATGTGTTGCCACTCCAATCTTAACCAGGCACAGAAAGGAGGGTTTTGCACCATGTATGATATAGCAATATCTTTCGTGGTTTCTGTTGTGGCGGGTATAGTCGTGTACTATATCTGCAAATGGCTAAACAGATAATCTGATTGGCAACCGCCTGGGACTTATCCCGGTCTCGCCGAAAAATGGGATAGAAAAAGGTCACGACTGGCATTCGTGACCTTTTTCGTAATGGCTCGTAATGGTTGTTGCACCACTGCCTTGTGTAGCAATATCTTTCACGCTTATATTATACGATATAAAGACGTTAGTGTCAATACATACTCAAAGGTTTTTATAAAAATTTTGCATCAATTTAGGTCGATAATTTTAACAATAAGATTGATATATCATGCCAAACCACACAGAAACTATAAAAGTTATTCTAATGCTCATTTTCTATGTTGCCACTCCAATCCAAACTCAACACAGAAAAAACCTTGCACTTTAAATATACATATAACCATATCTCGTACAGTTTCTGTTATGGTTGGCATAATTTTATATTGATTCATCTTGTTATCTTAAAAATCTCATAACTTCCTTAAAGTAACTTCCAGAAAGCCTATCAGCTCCTTTTGACAGAGCCTTTGGGAAATTATTTTCATCCTTCATCCTGAGCTTATTACCATTATCATCATTTAATATTTCATTTTTGATACTGACTATACGCTCAGATGATAAATCAAATGTCCTCTTCATAAATGGTTCCGTTCCCTTATTAGATTGCTCGGTTTACGGCTAACTCCTTGCTTCTTGAAAGCATAGCCTCATTTCTACCCATATCAAACTGGATATTTGCTTCTAACTCACATAGGTCATTTTCGGTGACACGCATAAAATTCGGCACTTCACCTAAATGTCCCTTAATATCTCCCTGTTGAATAAGGTGCTCTAATGTATTTCTGAAATTCACTTAATTTCTCTCCTTCCAAGAAATTCTTTTATTATATATTGGTTGAGTATATTTGCGTAAGTATACAGAAAGGATAGCGTCTCCTCTTTGCATTATTTTTAACCCCCTTCATATGGAGGTTATTTTTATTTTATGCTGATTTATTCCAAGGTTAGCGGAAATCATGTATTCTCTACTCTGTAATTGTACACAAATACTTCCTTAACTCTCTTAGATGGGTTGCGTATTGCTGTATTTATCAAAGGTTTGACATTTACTGAATACTCACATACATCCATAAAAGCGTCAATACAACTATCATCTACAGTCAATAACCACTTCACCCTAAGCGATGACAGATCATTACAAAACCTTGCCAACTCCTCCATCTTTTCCTTAGAGTATGGAAAAATACTTGGGTTGTGTACATCTCCCGGCAATCCATGCAAACTTGATGGTGGGTCTATATATACAAAAACCTCACTCGGTCTTATAGGTGTTTCATTTTCATCCGCCTCGTACTCTCCATACGCCATTGATGGGTTAATTACGTGTGAAATATAATCCAAACTCTTTCTGTAATCGCAGAGTGCGACTGTCATCTTAGTGTCCAGCATTTCCTTTAAATTCTCAATAGAACCCTCCGGCGGAATAATCTTTGGTATATTACTTGCTGTACTGTTGAACAATCCCTTCTGGTTTGTGCGGTAGGAACGGTTGAAACTTGCAAGGTGTAAGAAGTAGAAGCCGGCAGCCCGTTCAATAGAGAGGCTACTTCCGCCTGACTGTAGGGGCAATATCATATCATTGAACCAACTTCTTACTTGTACGAAATAGTTACTTCTTGTACTTGAGCTGAAACACATATCATTATATCGTCCAATAAGTGTATTTAAACATACCATAAGTTCATTCGGATAATACTTTAAAGTCCAGTAGAAGTTTATTAAATCAGTAAGAACATCACAGCCAAAGAACTTCTCAATTGTTGGGTATTTCTGATACAAATATACTGAATTTGACGCCCCACCCATAAAAGGTTCTACTACACATTTAATACCTTTCATTGCCCTGCGTGATTTAGTTTTATCCGTTGACAACACAGAGCTGTTCATCTTACCAATAGAATCCTTAACTCCTACATTAACAGATAATGAATTTGGATATAAAGACTCAAAAATATCAAATATTCCATCCTTTACTCCCACCCACTTAAAAGGTGACTTTACTTCTTTAGCTTCATTTGTAGTGCTATCTGTTTTGTTAATTAACTGTTCATCATAAGTCTTTTTGTCTGGTTTTTGTGTTAATAACACCTGCCCCACTCCTCTCGTGTCGTCTGTTATTTTTGTCAATTAAAATTTTAATTCTTTGAAACCTGCATTTATTGGGTTGTAGTTATGAAGTGTTATGTATAATTCGTTGTTGTCAACTCTAATATCAGCTATCTCGCTTTCAGTCAATGCTACCATGGTTGTAGGACCAATAGTATCTTCACTTGTGAATCTTTCTGTCTTCACTCTTTCATTACCCGACATATATAAGAGTACATAATATATTTTTCTGTCATCTTCATTTTCTTCACACCATTTATAAAAACTCTTGCCTACCCACTCCGAATATTGATTGACGTCCGGAATATTACTCATAATTTAAATCCTCCTTTAACTGCTTATGAAAGCTCAAGGGCCAGTTCTAAAGCAAATTTAATTATATCATCAACTGAATTTACAAGCCTACACTCTTCATTATCTCTTCTGTCCCACTTTTCTGAATCCATGTTGTCTGAAGCATATAGGAATTGTACTAATTTCTTATTCCTAAATTTTGATACTGCTGCATTAGCTGAACATTCCATATCAACGCATATACAGCCCTGCTCTTTATGCTCGTTCACTTTCTTCTCAGTTTCCCTGTAGAATGCATCTGTTGTCCATGTCTTACCCCTGACATACTCAAGATTAAACTTATTCAGAAGATTACCCATCAAATCAATATACCCTGAATTAACCTCCACTTCATCTGAAGGTTCTATGTAATGGTAGCTTGTACCTTCTCCCCGTACAGCCGAGGTTGGAATGACTATGGTGTTTTTATTTAAGGCTTTGTCAAGCACTCCACAACTTCCGAAAGCTACCACTGTTTCAGCACCCATTGCATATAATTCCTCTAACATAGCTGCACTGGCTGGCGCTCCAATGAAAGCCAATATAAGTGCAAAGCTTTTATCACCACATTCTATTTTATACACAGGTCTTGACTCACTTGATGTGGTCATAAATGAGATAATATCATATTCAAACATATCCAATATTGCGTCTATTATTTTGTAGGCGTAACACGCAATAGCTACCTTGGGCATATTCTTAACCGGATTACGAACCTCTGAAGGGTTGATAATCGCTGTCTCCGTTGGGTCAAATTCCCTTAAAATCATACAACTCACCTCTTTTAAATTATTTTTGTATACCGGCAACACACTGCTGTAGCTGGTTTTCAATTACTAACAGTGTATAGTTAATTACATTTATCAAAACTCGTCTTTTACATTACACCAAAATTCCATATTAATTAATGCTATTTATTTTCACTATTTGGTTTATTTTATTATTATAATTATAATTTAAAAACGCACGTGTGCGTAATAAAAAGTTACTATATTTTATACGTGCGTGTGCGTCTAAAATAAATAGTTTAACTTATATATACTCATACTCTTTACTTAAAAGTTAATTACTTGCTATACATAGTTACATTCATTTAAATCAATAAAACATCCATTTTACCCTTACTACGTCCTAAAATGTTCGACTTGAGTGCTAAAAAGATGTACTTTTGATAGATTTTTTCGAAACTCAATTTCTGAGGTCGTATTTGGGCCTAAAAATTTCAAAAAATTGTGTTCTAAATTTCAATAAACTCAAAAATTGAGCATTTCTATGTTAGGTTGTAATTCTATGAAATCAGTAAAAACATCTGTTTTACCACAGCAATACCCTTAAATGTTCGACTTAGGTAATAAAAAGATGCACTTATATCGGAACTTTCAAAACTCAATTTCTGAGGTCGTAATTGAGCTTAAAATTTCCTAAATCTTGTGCTCTGAGTTTAATTGAATTACATAATCAAACTTCCCTATATAAGATTGTGGTTAAAACAAAAACCAGACAAACGACCACATTATCATGTGCTCACTTTATACTCTACAAAACCACTGAAAGGAGGTGAACAGATTTCACCAGTGCAGCACATATAACTACAGTCTAACTTTATTTTTTATCATTAACAAAAACTATTTATGGGAGGTAACAAAAAAATAATGAATGAATATGAAAATATGACAGTGTGCGACTGTTGCAGTCAAGAAATTCCCTTACGAGACAGTGTTTCATTCACAAACGAATATCGTGAATCACTGACATATTGTATTGATTGTGCAGAACAACATGGAGTCAAATGTGACCATTGCGGGGACTATTTTGATGATAACAATATTGAGACAGATGATTACCTCAATATCTGTACAACATGCTATATGACTGAATACCGAAGATGCACATCTTGTGACCGGATAATTCATGACAGCGACGTGTATAGGTTAGACGATGACTGTGATAGCGATCCATACTGCATTGATTGTTATCGAGAACAGTTATCAAAGACACTGATACACAATTACTCTTATAAACCTGAGCCAATATTTTATGGCTGTAATTCCCGCTTTTTTGGTATTGAGCTTGAGGTTGACAAGAAGGAACGTGATGCATTTACCAATGAATATGAAACCGCAGCCAATGTTCTTGACATTGCTAATCACAAATATGGTGAAAATCAAAGGCTCTACATAAAATATGATGGTAGTCTAAATTGTGGATTTGAGTTAGTGTCACACCCTATGAGTCTGAATTACCACTTAAAGAATATGCCGTGGGAAGAAATAATGACTATACTTCTAAAGGACGACTACCTTAGCAGTAAGGTTGGAACTTGTGGTCTGCACATTCACGTAAATCGAACTGCATTTGGTTCCAATATAGATGAACAGGATTCAGCTATAGCACGGTTACTGTACTTGGTTGACCATCATTGGGAACAGATACGTATATTCTCAAGACGCACCCAAAAGCAGTTAAACAACTGGGCTGCTAAATACGGAACAAAAAGCAATCCGGAAGAATTTAAAAAAGACATGAAAGCTGGATTCGACTGTAAATATAAACGACATATGTGTATCAATATAACAAATGCCGACACTATCGAATTCAGAATATTCCGGGGTACGCTAAAAATCGACACTTTCAAAGCAACTCTTCAATTTGTCAATTTACTATGTGATTTAGTGACAAAATGCACAGATATGGAAATTGAAGATTTAACTTGGGAAAAACTTGTATCAGATATAGATAGAGATAAATACCCAGAACTGATTGAATACTTAAAAACTCGCAACTTATAAGTTGCTTCATTCAAAAATATTTTACTTGATAGGAGGTTAGATCAATGTGTGGATTATTTGGGATAATTGATTCCAACAACAAACTTACCCAAAAAGAAAAAGCAAAGTACTTAAAAGTACTATCCTCGAACTGTGAAGAAAGAGGGGTTGATGCAACTGGTTATGCCTACATACGTCCGGATAACACAATGAGAGTATTTAAGAAACCACTTCCGGCTCATAAAATGCGTTTAGGTCTTTTCTGCGATAATCCTAAAGTTATTATGGGTCACACACGTTTTGCCACACAAGGCGACAAAAGAAAAAACTATAACAATCACCCTTTTTACTCTCATAAGTTGGGTTTTGCTCTGGCACATAATGGTATTCTCAGTAATGACGCATCCCTCCGTGAAGATAAGTGTTTACCCAAGACTTATATCTTGACAGACTCTTATATAGCCGTACAGCTATTAGAAGAATATGGTAAATTAAACTTTGAAAGCATATGTGATATGGCTGAAGATATAAAAGGTTCATTCTGCTTTACCATACTAAGTAAGGATAATGAGCTATATATAGTAAAAGGTGATAACCCTATCCATATTGTCGATATGGGCGGTTGGTTTATGTATGCATCTACTTTTGGAATCCTCTTCAATACTGTAAACTCTCTTAATCTTAACTACAAGAGCACAATATCTCCTAATGACGGCGATATACTAAAATTCCGAAATGATGGAATTATTGAGTCAGCAAGATTTAACTATGTGAATAATTACTACTCCCCTGCTAATCCTTATCACAATCATTCAAGAAGTCCCAACATCTCATATTATCATAATTATAATACCTTTGATAATGTACAAAATGTTAGGTTTAATGATGAAAATACTATGGAGTATATTGATTACTTATACGGTTTTTCAGAAGAACTGGGCTTGGACTGTGAGTTTATATATAAACTTATGGATTACAAATACAGCCTAACAGAAATAGAGGATATATTATATGGCTATAAAAAACGTATTTCAACAAATAATTACTTACATCGAAAATATATGTTTTAGGAGTGATTTAATGAACATCAATTTAGAAGATAAAAAGAAAGAAGCAATTAAACGAATGAAACTCTTTGGTATCTTTCCGGACGTAATAGAACAATTTGAAAACAAAGGTCTTGTATCTGAAAGTGAACCACCATTTGGTACCTGCTTCTGGATTAATAATGATCAGTCAAAGCGAATAAAAAACTTTGAGAAAAAATATAATGCGCTGGTCTACTTTGTTATTCACAGTTACACGTCCATGGGTGAGTTTGAAAACTATCTCTACATCAGTGATTACAAAGATGACTGGAACCTTGACATAGAAGATATTAAAGACAACAGACAACTTGTCTATGTATTTAACTCCAACGAACCCGAACTATCTGAGTTTGGTTCTATTGGCATAGAATTAACCCCTACCAGAGGTCTTAACAGAATCTGGTAAATCATTTCTATAGTTATCGGTACTGTAGGTTGTTGAAGTAAGAGTAATAAAGTTCATGTACATAATCATCAGACCATACAGCACCTTTTATTTAAAAATATTTTACATACAAAGGAGAATTTAATTACTTATGGAAGAAAATACAAATACATTAAACAATAAAACAGAAAACATTGAAAGCGCTGACATCTCAACTAATACTACAAACTTCAATCAGTTATATGATACTGAAATGCCCACTTCCGTCAATACTCACCCATCAACTTCTACACACTGCACCAAATGTGGTAGGCCTATTCTCAGAGATGAAACAATTTACCCAAGGGAGCGTCACCCGGGAGCACCAACAATCTGTAGGGAATGTTATGAAATAATGTGCATTGGTTATATAAATAGCTATTACTTTAAACCCACCCCGACCTTTTATGAAGACCTATCAGACCGCAGATTCTTTGGTGTAGAACTTGAGGTTGACGCCGGTGGTTATTCAAATATTGTAGCTAAAGAGATTCACAATATTGCCAACACATTCTGTGACCGAAAAATATACATAAAAGGTGACAGTAGTGTCCCCGACGGTTTTGAAATTGTTTCCCACCCGATGACCCTGCGTTATCATATGAATATCATGAAATGGGAAGAAATTATGGAACATCTTATAAATAGTGGCTACGTAAGTCACAGCTCCCATACTTGTGGACTCCATTGTCATGTAAACAGAACATCATTAGGTTCTACACTTGAGGAGCAAGAAAGTACAATTGCAAATATTTTATACTTTGTAGAAAATAACTGGGATAAGATGCTTAGTTTCTCACGCAGAACAGAAAAGCAAATGAGCAAGTGGGCGGCACGTTATGGCATCTTAACAAATCCTATGGACACTCTGGACTATGTTAATGCCAGCAATCCCTGTAGATATAAATGTATTAATCTGTTAAATGATGATACGGTTGAATTTCGAATGTTCAATGGTACGTTGAGATATAACACATTTATAGCTACACTTCAGATGGTGAATGAAATATGTAACGTAGCTGTTTCTTTATCCGATAAGGAAATGATGAATCTTTCATGGTCAGACTTCATATCAAGAATAGGCAGGAATAAAAATAAAGAGCTATTCACCTATTTAAAAGAAAAAGGTCTGCTCCCAAATGTCCAATCAAATAACATCTATGATAACCAGGGAGGTGTTTGTCAGTGTGTAGCTTATTCGGCTTAATAGACTACAGTGATACTCTTTCTTATATACTCAAGAAAAAAATTATCCGTACACTATCTGTAAAATGTGAAGTCAGAGGTACAGATGCAACTGGAATAGCATATATAAAAGGTAATGGTTCTATGAAAATTATAAAAAAGGCATTACCGGCACATAAAATAAAATTTAAAATCTGTAATGATAATCCTAAAGTTATAATGGGTCACACAAGGCTTACAACACAAGGAACCCAACTTCTTAATTATAATAATCACCCCTTCTATTCAGACAAACTTGGTTATTCTCTTGCACATAATGGAATTATATACAATGATATAGCTATAAGAAAAGATGAGAAATTACCTAAAACCAAAATTGAGACGGATTCGTATATAGCGGTACAACTAATTGACAGTATGAATGCGTTGAATGAAGAAAGCATATCCAATATGGTTGACAAGGTTAGGGGTTCATATTGCTTTACTATTTTAAGCAAGGATAATGAATTGTACATAGTAAAAGGCGATAATCCAATATGTATAGCTAAATTTGAAGGGTATTATGTTTATGCCTCAACAGAAAGTATTTTGAAAGAAGCATTCAAGGAACTTGATTTGGAACCAAATGAATACATAACTCCTGAAGACGGAACACTAATCATTTTCAAGCCAAACAATGAAATCATAAATACCACATTCAACTATCACGATCCATATTATTCTAATGAGTACTTCGCCTTTGATGACCCATATGATGCTTATGGTATCAGTTATGATTTTTCAGAAAACTCTTCACGCTTAAATAACTATGACAAGTACAGTCACAATTCAGAGACCATGAGGTTATATCGAGAATATTATGAAGACCTTGTCTCATATAGTAAGTCCCTTGGATATGATGAAGAAATAATAGAATATCTTTATATGCAAGGATTTGATTTGATTGACATTGAAAATATGTTATGCAGTGGTGAAGATTTGTACGATTTAATCCTTTAGGAGTGTGAACTTATCTTATGTAATTGGTTGGAATAACGTCTGAATGGTGATTCTATAATTTTTAATCAAGTTTAAATAACACACGAGGACTGCTACAAATAGCAATTTAAAACTATTTGAGGCAGTCCTCGTATCTTATATTTTATGAGTGTCTTACTCGTTCTCAGATATTTGGTCTATTTTTGCATTCATTCTGATTAAGCCACCCATAATTTGGCTCATCTTTTCGTTTATACCTTCGTTATCATCTTCAAGCTCGTCTAATCTGTCGTTGATATCCTCGAACTCTTCCATAATCTCGTCCATATGATAACGCTCTATCTCGCTTTTATATCTATTATAATTAAAAAAGCCTGTAATTATCGTACAAACAATGGTTGAAATAATAAGCGGTATGATGAAGCTGACAATAACGGTCTGAAATCCATTTAACCCCTGCTCTGGTGCTGTAGATTGTATGTATGGTTCCATTATTTCTTCATCTTCTTCGTAATCATCATCCACCGGAATGTCTGTTTCAATTACTTCTTCGTCTTCATTGTGTAAAGTATCTTTTTCCATATTTTAGTCCTTTCTTATGTATAGTAATTATTGATTGGTGTCGTAATGGTTAAAGGCTCAGCTAGAAGCCTCCTCGTCTCTGCTCTGAAGCGTGTACAGTTCTGCATCTATAATCACCTTATTACAATCCTCACACTCCAGACAAATATCGTGAATGTTGTCCCCATCACCATAGGACACAATCTTAACATTATGTCCTATATGTTCCTTTAACAGATTCCACAGATAATCTTTATTCATTTTACATGCACTCCCTTTTATACTCTTCCGGAAAATTCGTAACTGACCACTTCAGCACCGTCCTTCTGTTTCTGAAGCATACTGATCAGGTTGTCCTCTACAGCGTCTAAAAGGTCAGAATAAACACTTCCATAAAGGCAAGCCTTATTATCAGGCTCACGTTCACTATCCTCCGGTGATGGTATAATAATGCCATTGTCTTCAAGGATTTCCTCAAACATTTCAATTATTAATGCCGCTTCGTCATGTGTATATACTTCCTTATTATTCATAGTGTTTCCCCCCTTAAGAATTTAAAAATGTCAATACTGTCCTTTGTTGCAAGATTTACATCACTCTCTGACTTCATCTGTCCATCATCATTACCACCCCCACTTAAGTTATTGTATATCGGTTATTCTGCCTCTCTATAATGTTTTGTAATACCTCTTATAAAGCATACAGAACAGCCACATATCAACTGTAGTATGAAGATAAACTCAAGCAAACAGAAGATAGGATTATTTAAAAAGTATGCTACTTTGGTGGTTAGGGTTGTGGGTATTTTTGAAACTTTTGTTGGGTCTACGTTTGAAACCCATAGTTCGGAGATGTCCGGTTCTACATCATATTCAATATACTTTATGTAATACGGCTCTTCAACACCTTGAGGCTCATACATATAGGTCATTGTATAATAACTTCCATCAATCGATTTCACTATATCTACGCATTTAACATCGACTCTGTCAGTATAACTTAAAGATGTCTGCATTGCAGTTTCAAATTCATCTGTGTTGACCATAACAATTATAAGAATAAGAGAGAGCACAACAAAGAGAAGAACATTCACCATCATTGGAAATATATTTCGTCTCATTATCAAAGATCACCCCCAACAAACTCAAAGAAGTCTGCAACAGGGTCATATATCATTAATCTGTCATCTACCTCTACCTGAGCAGGACTGTCCTGATTGTTTACCAGCCTGTCGAAGTATTCATCTGATAAATTAACACGTGGTCCATCATAATCGACATTCTTTTTCTGTGATATTATCTTGCTGTTATATGCAAGTTTTAATGTTTCGCTTGTATAGATGTTTCCCCTCATTGAAGTAATCTCCTTTATATCTTCTTCCTCTTGGACTTCAGGTTGAGCCTCAACAGGTTGCTCTGTTTCCACCGGTTCTGTACTCTCATCGACCTTGTCTTCAGCTTCTGACTCGGTCTCGGTTTCCATCTTTTCAGTTAATCTCTTTCGTGCCTGCCGTACCCAGTTAGGGTCTGAGTCTTGGGGTTTAACTTCTCCGGTAAACAGTTTGTCGATGGTCTCTATTATAATCTTATTGGCATTCACTAATGATGCAGTAAACTTATCATCTATCTTTCCTGACCAGCAATTATTAGCATCTACAGACACTTGTACACATACCACATCTTGCTGTATTACATCGGCACTTACCGGACTATCACCCCGTGAGTAAACGAGTACCTCAGCCGGCTCTAATGCCATATTAAATGAGTAAGCCCTTTTGAGTTCTGCTTCTCTGTCTTCCTTTGCCTTTTCATTCTTAGAGTATTTTAAGCTCAATACCGCCGATACCATCTGTGAAAATGTCTGATACTCTTCAGGACTCATAATGTCTTCAGTTCTCAGCATAGATCTTGCCTTACTATTTTTATCCGGCTCATCACCCATATAAACTTTCTTGGTCGGCTGGGTTGATATCATATGTGATAATTTTTTATATTCCTCCGGGCTTATAGTGGCTCTGTAATACTTCTGTTTTTCTTCTTCAGATTCATACTCTATCTCTATCGGATATATTACTCTGTCCTTAGGTATTACAGCACTTAAACAATCCGACTTTAACCCTTGATTATGAATGATTGTCGAATCGTTAATATAATAACCTGTTTCACAATAAGCTGGCAAATCCTCTGGTTCCATATCTGTTATGGTTGGTCTATGGCCATTCTCATCACCTATTATGCTTAAGGTTTCCGGTGATACACACAGAGAACTTAATTCTATAGCGGGGTGGTACGTTTGTGTTTTTTCTGAATCCTGAATTAAGTCTAAGTAACGTTTCTTGATAAGATAATAACCATCTACCAGTGTTTTCAGAAACATAGTTCTCGATACATCTACGCCAAAATATCCGTTTTCACTACCCCACCTATCTTCCACAGTGAATATAGTTATACTCTTTGTATGATAAGAGTGACTGAAGCTATAATCATCTATTGAAAGACTTAACTGGTTGTCATTCTGAGTCAGATAAAAAATTACATCTCCATAACACGTTAATACCTCTTGTATATCATAGTCAATCATACCATCACTGAAATAGCCTTTATATTGACCTGAAGAAAACTCAGACATTAAGTAGCCTTTTCTGCATACCCTGTCTGTCATTGTATGGCGGACTATAGTGCTTAAGTCTATCTCTTTGCTGTCGCTTGTCTGACCTATAATCTCATTTATGGCATTTTGCTGCATCTTAATAGCATAATCCTTCTCCTCAGTACTGCCATAATTAAGCTCATTGGAAGACTGCTGACTGGTTATAAAGCATACACGTTCATCTGCTCCGGCTTCTATCATACGATTGTAAAATCCTCTTATAAGACTTTGCAAACAGGTCTTGAATTTGGAATCTGTCTCACTTGAGATTAGGGTTGTGTACCCTAAGTACTCAATATACATAAGCGTGATAAATGAAACCAAGTAGATTATCTCCTCTATCTCTGACAGCCCTGAATAAGAACAATTACCATCCAAATACTGCTGTCTATACCTTAATGCTACAAGGGCTTCTGCATTATCCCGTTCAATCTCCGGCAAAAACATTGCAAGTAGCTCCGTAGCTGTCTCTGTATCACTCAGGTTCTCATCATATAATATCTTCAGAACATCACAGAATACCGAATTTTCTACTATGGCACCCTTGCCATGAATACGGTTGTTTTGTAAATCCACCATAGGTTTGAACATCCATAGTAATATAAGATGATAAACATATTTTCTCATCGTATATTCTTCATACGCTGCTATCTGCAAAGGAATATTATTTTGTGCTTTATCAGCTTTAATTCTATATAGACTGTAAAATATCCATTCCAATAATTCCGGAAATCGTGGAATCAAACGCAGCACAGACTCCTGATAGGCTAATGAACCCTGTACGATTTTGCAATAGTTCTCATACATTTTTCTCATACCGGTGAGTCTTATTTTCTTCTTGTTGTAACCCATCAGTAAACCAAGGAGTACATCGCATAACTGCTCTGTCTTTGGATTCTCCCATTCGTTATATTCACCATCAATCGTGAAAACATGAGTATTTGAATGTCCATCAGCTGCACGAACAACTTCAGTTATAACCGGCATATAACCCCTTGTGAAATCGTATATTAAATTCTTTAAAGACTCGTTAGTGTACTTATTTTCGTAAAACTTCTGGAGAAGTTCCTTGGTTGATGTTGATTCAAAAGCCTGATAATACTTACACCCCGTAATGTTACTCCAAATACTTCCTGATATATCCATCGCTTATGCCCCCTTTGTTTTTATATTTGCATAACCTATCTTGTCGAGATAGCGTGTAAGTTGTCTTCTTATTTCATCTGCATCCCGTGAATAGGTTATTCTTAGAAAATGTAGTCCGATATGTCGGCAGTAATCCTCTTTCAGACTATCACATAAATTATAATAGCCCATTTCTACCTCTGCTCTATCTCTTTGATATATTCTCGTTATTTTCATAAAGCTTTTAATATCTGTATGTTGTCTACCATCATATTCAATCACGGCGTAGTTATAGATTTGTTCTCCATATCGAACCTTTATCATGAAATCAAATCTTAATTTACCGCCTTTAGGTGAAAGCAAATCTTTAAACGTGACCTCTTCCTCAAACATAATATTATTCTCTGACAAAAACTCTCTTATAGTATAAACACCTACACTTACACAGCCACAACTAAAAGGATGTAATTTATGTTTTGGGTCGGTGACAAACTTTGCCGGTAACACTCTCTTTCTACCACATAAATTACATCGACAAGTATAGTATGTGTTGTTGTATTTATCCTTTCTGTCCGCCAAGTCTATAACTGACCAGTTACCAAATTCTTTTCCTTTATATTTGTCTATATCTTTTTTATAATCGATCAATTATGCTGTCACTCTCCCAAAAAAACGTGGGCAATACAGATAATGTCGTAATTATCCATACCACCCACTTATTTATAATGTAAAAATATTTAGTTTTTATGAATATATTACCTTAAAGTCTGTTACGTTATTATCCTTGTCGAGCTGAACATTCAACCCAATCATAAACAAACCGTCGTATGTTTTGTAGTAGGTATCATATGTCTTACCTGAAGGTTGGGGCACAATCTTATCTAAAATAAAATCCTTCGGAGTATACTGTCCCTCAAACTGCCCCGGCAAAAATCCCGTAGATGAGCGTGTAATATTATAATTATGCCCCATATATCGTACAACAGCTACTCCATCATCATTAAAGTCAAGGTCATAAATACTTATATACGGTTTACCATCTATTACTTGTACTCTGGGGTCTGAGTCGTCGGGGTCATCTTCAAGTAATGTTATCTCCCCGGCTGCCAACTTCTTTTCATATATCTCTTCATCCCATTCTCCGCCCATTTCCTCTAATAGATAAAAATCTTCTTTCATAGATTCTTTGGGTGTTACATAGGGTATAGGTTGTAAAGCTGATTTTGCCATATAATCTCTTACAAGTTGGTTGTCATAAACATCTCCACATAATGCAGCAAAATATTCATCTGCAAATTCTGTTATTGCATTTTCCGCTGCTTTCTCAGTTGGTGCCATTATAACCCGATTTAACATACTATTTTTGGTCAGCATTATTGAATCAGGTTGAGTTGGGTCCGGATCTCCTGTTGTCAACACTTCTGTTATGAGATAATTGTTAGTATAATGTATATAAGAAAGGCTTAAGAATATTATTACGTTACAGATGAAGAAAGCTATAACTGCAACAGCGATAATACGTGCAGATGCTTTGTCCTTAAAATATTTCATCTTACTTGTCCTCCTTTATTAATAAATAATATATAAACAAGGCCTTGAATTATCACTAATAAATCCATTGTATATCGTCTCCCATGAATAGGAATTTGTGTCCAAAGCTTTTCTGGTTGCCTGTGCAATAGTGAATTCCCCTGTCCTTGAATCATAATAATCAATGTTCTGAAAATGTGATCCTGAACCGCTTAGTGGACCTCTTGTCTCCCAAATGCCACATGGTATTCCTCTTTGCAAACTATCTATAAGCTCCTGTTTAACATTCTCATCTACTTCAGATTTATGATAGAACTTACACTTATAACCGTTTAATTCCATAAGGGCATTAAATCCCGCTTCTGCTGAATCACCATTGAATAAGCCTACGCTATTGACAATTCCATATTGCCGACATAGTATGTATGCTTCTGCAGGATTAATAAGCGCTCCCTGCAACACGGTACATATATGAGCTACCATGTATATGCAACACCCTGCTGCACCCAGATTAAAATCACCTGTGTAATAATAATACCAGTCCTCGACCCCTTCAGCCTGTGTATAGTGGGGTACAGGTATAACATAATTATTTCTTTCATCAAAATATTTTGTCTGACCTGACCAACTCATCAATTTTTTAAAGTCACTTTGGGATACTTTCCCGCCTCCTTCAAAATTTACAGTGTTATAAATCTCTTCGGTTGTCTTGCCGCCCCAACTACCTTGGAACTCACCGGGTGTCTGAACTATGTTTGACGGGTCAGCCGATATTTTAGCACCATTATTCTTTAGGTTGGATGCCGTACTATTCCCGCTCTGATCTGCCCCTTCTGATGTATCCGGGAGTTTTGAGAAATCTACTCTATTCTTAAAGATTGTACCCAAGTCAGTTACCTGAGTACTGTTCCTACTTGCTTGTAATGATGAAAGAATATCTGCATACTCCAAATGACTTGTGTCAGATTTAAACTGAGCTGATTGATCTGAATAGTCGCCGAAACTATCTGAACTTTTTTTGGCTGGGGCAATGATTGTATTATTAGTAACCATGATAAACGTCAGAAACGATGCCACCATCGTCTTGAATTTCATATCTATCAAACCATCTCCTTTATTTCAACACAAAAAAGGCAGTATCAATTTGTCAAAAATACTGCCTTAATTTTATACAGATTATGCGATTTTTAGATTGAGTACATTGGGTATTTACTATACCATAAAGTTACAAAAATTTTTAAAGATTTATCTTTATTTAGTTTGACTATTCGCAAAATAAAAATATTTAAACTCCTCTTAGGTTAAATATGCCGTTACTACTTCATAATTAGCCTCTCATTGGCTACTCAATTTTTACTCAATCACTAAGAAAAAATTAGGGTGATTTTATGTTGATTTACTATACCGGTCAACCACAGAAAAATTTGATAATTCTCAGGTTTTTTGACCAGCAGTCAATAACTGTAATTACTATATGAACTAACGTAACTTTTGCGAATAGTTGACTCCCAAAATAGGTACGGGAGACCATAATATGACCTCCCGTTTATAATATTTGTTATTTTCCTATATATGTGTCGACAAGCTCATCGCCGGCAACATTTCTTATAGAATCATATATATCCTCTGATCTTTCGATCATCTGCTGTCTTAACTCATCGGATACCGGCAGAATTTCGGTATTGTTTTCCTTTATTATATTTATTCTTCCGTCAATTCTTTCGTCCGATTGTTGTCTTGAATATTGAGTAGCGGTTTTTGCAGCTTCGTCAATAATGCTTTGCTGTTCGGGCGTAAGGGAATCATAGAAGTCCTTGCTTACAATAAGGGTTATAAAATGCGGCAGATGATTTGTTTCCACGACATATTTCTGCTGTTCGTAGAATTTTGAAGAAACCACGACTTCATATGGATTTTCCTGTGCATCGATCGTCTTTTGCTGCAAGCCTATATAAACCTCGCTGAAAGTCATAGGCGTCGGGTTTGCATTTATGGCTTTCCAGAAATCAAGATGATAGGAATTTTCCATGGTTCTTATTTTCTGACCGCTGAAATCATCAAGGCTTTTTATTTCCTTATTTGTTGTCATAATTCTGAAGCCCTGGTCGGAAATTCCCAGAAGTCTGAAGCCGGCATTTTCATAGAGCGGCTCGGTAAGGCTGAGAAAATCGGGATTATCTACGGACTTTCTTGCTTCCTCAATTGTGGAAAACACACAGGGAAGATCGAATACGCAAAGTTCGGGAACAAAGCTCACCTGCGGCGCCGTATTCTGAACCACAAAGGGAATATCACCGTCCTGACAGCTTTCCAAAAGCTCTCTGTCGCCCCCTATGGTTGAATTTGCATAAACCTGTATTTTCATTTTGCCCTCCGAAAGTCTGTTTACCTCATCGGCAAATGTAACGGCGTAAATCTGCGTTACCGTATCTTCGGGAGAGCTTGTGCCGAGAGGCCATGCATAGCGCTGTTCGTCTGTATTGCTGCCGCAGCCTGTGCAGACTGTGAGTATGGCTGCAAGCATAATGCCTATAAATCTTTTCATATAAACATACCTCCTATACAAGCAAAAGACTTACTGCCGGCACATAGGTTATAATAAAAAGTGCAAGCAGGAAAAAGCCTATCATTGGCAGCGCCTTATGGGATATTTCCACCACGGGTATTTTGGTGAGAGAGCTTGCCACAAACAGATTGACACCGATAGGCGGCGTAACAAAGCCTATGGCAAGATTTACAACCATTATAACGCCGAAATGCACAGGGTCTACCCCTACTTCGGTAACTATGGGAAGCAGTATAGGCGTAAGTATAAGTATTGCCGGCGTTGTATCCATAACCATACCCACAAGAAGCAGGAATATGTTTATTACAATAAGTATAACGAATTTGCTTGAGAATGTTGCGAGGATCCAGCTGCTTATCATCTGCGGAACCTGCATAAGCGTAAGCACTCTCGAAAATGCTATTGACGCTGCAAGAATGAACAGTATGGGCGTATAGGTTTTGAGAGATTCAAGAAATACGTCTATAATTTCGCTGAATTTAATGCTCTTATATATAAACAGGCTTACTATAAGTGCATAGAAAACCGAAATTACGGCAGCCTCCGTAGGTGAAGCGGCTCCCGAATATATACAGCCCAGAATAATGACGGGAGTGAGCAAGGCGAAAAAGCTGTCCCTGAATACACGCAGAAAGCCTTTCTTTCTCAGGTCTCCCACAACAGCGTGTATGCGCTCTTTGTCCTCGCCTCTTGTTTTGCAGTAGTAAAACGAATATACCATAAGAAGAATGCTTATGAGAATACCGGGAATTATGCCTGCTATGAAAAGCTTGCTGACCGATTCGCCGGATGCTGTTCCGTACATTATGAATGGAATGCTTGGCGGAATAATAACCCCCAACCCCCCTGCCACAGCGACAATTGCCGTTGCAAAGGGCTTGTCATAGCCAAGATTTACAAGTATGGGAATAGTCATAGACCCAACCGCCGCAACAGTGGCAGGACCTGAGCCGGAAATTGCGCCGAAAAACAGGCAGGTTATTATAACGGCATATGGCATTCCCGCCGTAAGAGAGCCGAAAAAGTATGCAAATACATCGAAAAGCTTTTTCGATATTCCGCCCTTTGCCATTATTGTGCCCGAAACAACAAACATAGGCACTGCAAGGAGAGGAAAGCTGTCTATGCCGCCGAGCATAGAACGGATCACATACGTTCCGCTTGCCGTAAACGAAGCATCGAATGCTCCGGGCAGAAGCGAAACAAGCGCAAGTGTTATGCCTATGGGTATTGAAATCATCAGGCACAAAAAGAAAATCAAAAATATTACCAAAACTGACATCAGTTATCCTCCTCCGGTTTTCTGTGCCCAAATTCTTTTATTTCCAAAAAAAGCTGTTGGGCGATTCTGAAAATTACAAGTATAAAGCCTATAAGGGGCGCAACCTGTATAAAATACATAGGTATGCCGCAGGCGGGGCTTAATTGACCGCTGTACACCGCCGATGTGAGATATCTGTATGCAAAGGGAAGAAGATATATGAAAACAAGAAGTCTTATAATATCATCCACAACCTTTATATATGAATAGACCTTCTCAGGTATCATTGATACAAACTGCTCGACCCTTATATTTATCCTTTTCTTTGTACAGTAGGCAATGCTGAGAAATGCCGACCATATAAAAAGATATCTCGTTATTTCCTCCGACCATGAAAGAGAATAGCTGAAAATATAGCGTGAAGCCACCTGTATTCCCATTATGACAGTCATAAGAATGAGCAATACGCAGAGTATAGCCTCCTCCATATGCTCGTTAAGCCATTTTATTATTTTCAAAACAAAAACCTCCTCTCTGAATTCAAAGTCCCAGAACTTCCTTTATGTCGTCAACAGGCATATCCCTTCCTGTCCATAGCTTAAATGCGGCTGCCCCTTGGAAAAGCATCATTCCCGTTCCGTTTATATGTATTCGGCAGCCTGCCTCTTCCGCAAGCTCCAGAAGGCGTGTTTTTGGCGGAGAATAAATTATGTCAACCACGATAAGGTCCTTTCTGAAAAAGTCGGAGGAAGGAACAACCGTCATACCCTCCAGCGGCTTCATTCCTACGCCTGTGGCATTCGTGAATATATAGCTTGACTCTATCTCGTGTTTTAAAAGCGCCTTGTCCTCCAATGGGTGTACATACGCCTTACAGCCTGTTTTTTCATTTATTTTCTTTGCGGTTCTGTGGGCGTTTTCCCAGAATTCATCGTGTATGTTGAAAATAGACAACTCCCCTACTCCGTCCAAAGCCGCCTGTATAGCTATTGCTGTACCTGCTCCGCCTGCGCCGGCAAGAACCATTTTTTTGCCCCGTATATCTGCTCCGTTGTCCTTAAGCATAGCCATATAGCCTATTCCGTCAGTGTTGTGACCCTCCAGCTGACCGTTTTTGTTGACTATGGTGTTGCAGGCTCCTATCAGCTCGCAGGCGGGAGAAAGCCTGTCCAGATATCTGCATACGGCGGATTTATTGGGCATTGAAACATTGCAGCCTTTCAGATTTAAGGTTCTTATAGCCTTTACTGCGTCCTCGATTTCGTTAAGCCCCACATCAAAGCAGACATATACGCAGTCAAGCCCCAGTTTTTCAAATGCCGTATTATGCATAAGGGGTGAATTGGAGTGACGGGACGGCATAGCCATAAGCCCTAAAAGCTCTGTATGCCCTGTAACTTTTTGTGCCATTTTTATTACCTCACTGTATATTTATTTAAAAAACACATATATTATAGCATAAATATATATAAAAGGAAATAGTTTTTTTATCAAATTATATAAAAATTTGCCTAAATTCAAGCTAAAAAAGCCGACCGAAGCTTTGTCGTAAGCTCCGGCCGGCATATAATATTGTCTGTTCTGCAAGGAATGTTATTATAAGAAGGGTTCTCCTACGACATGAGCCTTCATTGTGTTTGTATTACCCGTTTTGCCTATGGGTGTTCCGCCTACTATCATAACTATGTCGCCGTCCTTGACATATTTGAATTTCTTTGATTCCTCAACCGCAAGATTGAACAGGTCGGTGAAGTTTGTCTGCACAACAGGAAGCAGTCCCGAAACTGTGCCCCAAAGCAGGTTAAGCTGACGGTAAGCCTTTTCATTTGACGTATAGGCATATATGGGAACGGCGGGACGGAATTTGGCAAGCTTCATAATTGTAAAGCCCGAATTTGAAACCGCAATTATTCCCTTTGAATTAAGGTCTGACGATGATGTTACTACTGCGTGGCATACTGCATTTGTAATGTCGGTAAGCTGAGCTGAGCCTTGGCTCTTGAACTGAGAAACATAGTCAATAGAGCTTTCAACACTTTCGGCAATGTCGACCATAGCCTTTACAGCCTGAATGGGATAGTCGCCCTTTGCCGTTTCGCCGGAAAGCATAATAGCGTCTGTTCCGTCATAAATAGCATTGGCAACGTCCGAAGCCTCTGCTCTTGTGGGACGTGGATTGTGAACCATTGACTCCAACATCTGTGTTGCCGTAACAACGTGTATACCCTTATTTATACATCTGCGTATCATCTGCTTCTGAATTACGGGAACCTCCTCAAAGGGAATTTCAACGCCGAGGTCGCCTCTTGCAACCATTATGCCGTCTGTAACGCTCAGTATTTCGTTGAGGTTGTTTACGCCCTCACGGGATTCGATTTTAGATATAATTCTTATGTTCTGTCCGCCGCACTGTTTAAGGACCTTTCTGATTGCAAGCACGTCCTTTGCGGAACGTATGAAAGATGCAGCGATAAAGTCGAAGTCCTGCTCTACGGCAAACTTTATGTCGGCTATATCCTTATCTGTAAGGGAGGGCAGATTTACCTTTACATCGGGAAGATTTATGCCCTTGTGAGAGCCTAAGAGAGCATCGTTTTTAACAACGCATATGACCTCATTGTCCTTGATGCCTGTTACGACCATTTCAATAAGACCATCGTCTACAAGAACTCTTGCGCCTATTTTAAGATCCTTTGGGAAATCCTCATATGTAACGGAAACTCTTTCATTGTCCCCTACTATGTCGTCAGTTGTGAAAATAAATGTCTGACCTTTTTTAAGCTGTGTATTCTCTTCCTTCAGATCTCCTGTCCTGATTTCGGGACCTTTGGTATCGAGTATGATAGGCATGGGAATATCAAGCTCTTTTCTGACAGCCTTTATATTGTTGATAACGGGAAGATGTGACTCGTGGGTGCCGTGAGAGAAATTAAGACGGCAGGCGTTTATGCCTATTTCCATTAATTCCCTGAGCTTTTCCTTTGAGCTGCTTGCGGGGCCTATTGTAGCAATAATTTTGGTTTTTCTCATATTTTCGCATCCTTTCTTATAAATGACATTTTGGAAATTATATAAATTCCCTATTGGTCTTACATATTATCCCTGTATATATTTTATACAAAATATGTATAAAAGTCAAGACATTACATAAATATTTACAACAATAACGCCGCCCGTAATATTATCCTTTGTATAACAATACCTATAAACCCATTTAAAAAGGCAGAACCCTTTAAGGATCCTGCCCAAAAAATCAATTATCTGTTCTTTTTCTTATGTAATCGGCAATGAATTCTGCCGTTGCATCAAGACCGAGCTTGCTGCTGTTTATGCTGAGATCGTAATTTCTCGAATCTCCCCACTTACCCTTGCAATAATAATTGTGATAGGTTTTGCGGTTTTTGTCCATTTGTTTTATAAGGACTTCAGCGACAGATGCCGAGACATTTTCGTTTTTTCTGACTACATTTATTTTGTCCTTCATATCCGCAAGAACAAAAATTGTTATAAGTCCCTTGAATTCACTGAGAACATCTTCCGAACAGCGTCCGACTACCACAAAGGATTTGCCCTCGGAGGCTTTTTTTCTCAGGAAATTGAACTGTAAATTTGCCACATTCTCTTCGGGAGAATTGCTGTATCCACAGACTGTTCTTGACAAAAGGTGTTTTTTGGGAACCTCGTCATATTTTGACAGCTTGTGGAGATAAAGATTGTTTTCGCTGGCGAGGTCTGACATAAGGTTGCTGTCATATACGGGCAGTGAGAAGATTTCAGCGAGCTTGTTTGCTATATAGTGTCCTCCGCTGCCGTATTCCCGACCAACAGAAATAATGAGCTGTTTTTTTTCCATAAATAACCCTCCCTATCATTAATATATTATAAATATCTGAACCATATCATAAGAGTTGCTGCCACAAGAACCATTATAGTCGGCGGAACAAGGGAAACACAATATCTGCGCCAACTTATGGGATAGCCTTTTTTTGCAGCGACCGATGTGCCGACTACGTTTGCCGATGCGCCTATGGGGGTTGCGTTTCCGCCTATATCTGTACCCATGGAAAGCGCCCACGCAAGAACGGCAAGGCTGACATTTTCGGTTTCCGCAAGGCTCTTTATTACAGGGACCATTGTGGCGGCAAAAGGAATATTGTCTATGAAAGCGCTCGCCACAGCGGATATCCATATAATAATTGCGACTATAAGTCTTGGGTTTCCTCCGCTTATTTTGCCTATGAAAGCGGATATTATTTCGAGTATGCCTGTCTGTTCAAGTCCGCCCACAACAACGAAAAGACCAATAAAGAACAGAAGAGTTTTATAGTCGGCTTTTGCTATAAGTGTCGGGGCTTTCTTTCCCGCAGCTATGAGAGTAAGCAGTGCAATAAATACGCCTATGAAAGCAACTGTAAGCCCTGTCATGGCGTGTGTAACAAGAAGAGCCACCGCAAGGAAGAAAATAAGAGTGTGGATAATGAATCCCTTCTTATTTGTGATTACCTTTTTGGGGTCAGGCATATTTGCTATGTCTATATCGCTGTTGTTCGCTGTAAGCTCCTTTCTGAAGAAGAAATAGAAATATACCACAACAAGTATAAGAGCCACAAGAACAATAACTCCCGTATTTACAACGAAGTCTGCGAATGTATAGCCAAGGGACGTACCTATTATTATATTCGGAGGATCGCCGCACATTGTGGCAGCGCCGCCAAGATTGGCGCAGAAAATTTCCGAAAGTATCATCGGCACAGGATTGAATTTCAGAAGCCGACCAAGCTCCACAGTAACAGCCGCAAGAAAGAGTATGACCGTTATGCAGTCTATGAACATGGAGAGGATCGCCGACATAAGCATAAATGTTATAAAAACAGGTATGGTCTTATACTTTACAAGTCGTGCAATTGACATACACAGCCAGCGGAAGAAGCCAACCAGAGCCATGCCCTCAACCATTATCATCATACCTGCTATAAACAGAATAGTCGCCCAGTTTATGCCGGTTGAGCCGTCCTCGGAAGAGCCTGCATTATACCAGAATTCCGGTGTGAATAATGTTCTGACGTTAAGGGTCTGCATAATCGCATCGGTGCTTCTCATACACAGTCCGAAAAGAACGACAATGGTGAGCAGTCCGCAGAAAAGTGTCACTATGTGTCTTTCGATTTTTTCGGTTATGACAAGACCAAACATAATTATAAAAATTGCAACTGCAATAACCTGTGGTAACATAATAAACCTCCGATGATATAAAATTAACAAAACAAAAAGACAACAATCGGTATGATCCTCACTGACCAATAATCATTGCCTTCCCTAAATCATAGAGGTCATTATAGCACTTTTTCGATATAGTGTCAATTATCATTTATCCGAAAATTATAAAAAATATTGATGCAAAATTGTCATATTTTATATATAACAAAGCTCCCCTTCTTCAATAAGAGCCTTTCCCCCCGAAGCTTCAACAATATCCGCAGTCAGCTTGTCTTTAAGTCCGTACAGACAGAGGGCTGAAATCTTCACCTTGTCTGTGAATTTTGTGTCGGTTATCCTGTGGTTTCCGCCGAGGAGAAGATATTGTATTTTGCCGTGAAGAGTATAGTCTGATGTAATGTCGATTTTCACATACAGCCTTTTTGTAATTATGCCTGCCGCCGCAAGCCCCTCCCTTGCTGCGCCGCTGTATGCCCTCACAAGCCCGCCTGTTCCGAGAAGAGTGCCTCCGAAATATCTTGTCACAACAACCAGAATGTCCGTCAGCCCTTCTCCTCTCAGTATGTCGAGTATGGGTATACCTGCTGTGCCCTGGGGTTCGCCGTCGTCGGAATATTTTATGCGGCTGTTTTCCCTGCCTGTTATATACGCAAAGCAGGAATGTCGGGCGTCATAATATTTTTTTCTTATCTGCTCTGTTTTCTCCACAGCCTCCTGCTCATTGCTTACGGGAAATACGTTTGCAATGAATCTGGATTTCTTGACGGTTATTTCGGCAGTGGCTTCCCTTGCAGCAGTCTTATAGCTTTCTGTCATTTACAGACCTCCGTTTGCCGTTGAAATAAGGTGTATGATCGGGTTATACCTGTAAAATACACTGGCGACGATGGATTTGTCAAGAGAATCGAAAATAAACTGCATATTCGGATTGACAAGGAATATATTCAGCGCCGTAAGCACGATCCAAATAACTACGCACGCCATAAAGAAGCCCATCAGCCCTCCAAGTCCTGCATTGCAGAAGTGGATAACAGGCAGCTTTGAGAAAATGTTCAGCAGAACAAGTATGAAATAAATCGCAAGCCCCACTATAATGAACGTAATAACGTAGGATATCATGGTAACGCAGTAATTTGCCACGAATTCGCTGACTGTTCCGGCAAGTGTGGCGGAGGCGTCGTTTCTGATAAGCTTAAGATAGTTGCTGTTGAGAAAGGCGTCCTTTATGAAGTCCGGCAGATTCAGGGCGTTTACGGAATATTCCGTTATTTCCTTTGTGCCGGGGGTGAGATTCAGCTTATTCATAACAAATGACTTGATTATATCCTTTACAAGAACCGTTTCAAGAAATGTTTTCGTATACGGAAAAAGAAGCTTGGACAGGAATACTGAAAGAAATACTGAAATAAGTCTGAAAAAAGACCTGAGAAAACCCTTTGAAACTCCGACCCATACGAAAATAACAACTATGAATAGTGTGACAATGTCAGCTGCTGCGGTAATTGTGTTCATTCTTTATTCCTCCCTTGCTTCGGAATTTCCGGATTCCTTTTCGGGAACACTGTCATTCCCCTGTCGGTCGTTTTCCGTCTTTTCGGTTTGTTTTTCGGTTTTTTCTTCCTGCTTATCGTCTTTGTCCTCAGTTTTTTTGTCCTTTACATCGGCTTTGTCCTCAGCTGCTTTGTCCTTTACATCAGCCTTGTCCTCAGTTTTTTTGTCCTTTACATCAGCCTTGTCCTCAGCCTTGGCGTTTTCGGCATCGGTTTTATCCTCCGTGCCGCTGTTTTCCGAATCGGCTTTGTTCTCAGTGCTGACCTCCTGCTTTTTGTCGTCCGCCGGAGGAGCCTGTGATGGCTCTTGGGTGTTGTCCTCCGGTGCATCGGTGTTATCCTCCGATTCGTTGCCTATGCCGCCGCTGTCCTCTTTTCTTATTCGTGAGATAAGAGTTCCGAGCCCCTTGCTTTTTACGCTCATTATATAAGCCTCCTTGGGCGTGACGATGAGGGCTTTTTTGCCATAGAGAAGCAGCTTGTTTACGTCCTGTGAAACCGTATACGACAGAACCGCCGAGCCTTTTTTGTCATACACTCTGAACGTCCTGCCCATCTTTACGATTACGGAGGAATTTCCGCCGTCATAAAGTCCGTCGGCTGCTTTTTCCACAGTCGTTTTTGAAACTGCCTTTCCCCTCATATCGTAGATTACAAGGGTATTCGGCTCTTCGCTTTCATATGAATTCAGATTTTTTTCGCCAAGAACAACAGCCACATATTTATCCCCCAAGGGTGCAAAGCCGTCAACGCTGTTTTCCAGCGGGGCTGACCACAGCTCCGTACAGCTTACCACATCGCCGTCAAAACTGAGTCTGACGCACACAAGCTCAGAGGAGGAAAGAGCCACAAAGGTGTTGTTGTTCATGAAGTTCAGTATGCCCAATACCTGAGAATCCCTTATAAATGAAGCAACCATTTCCTCGTCGGCGTCTATATCTGCGTCATTCTCCGTGTTTTTGACGAGATTGTAGAAAACTACCCTTGATTCGATTTCGGTATAGCCCGTATATATGTAAGAAACTGCAAGCAGTCTGCCGTTGTCGGAAATATCACAGGCAACGGGCATACCGTCCGAAATCGGATTTTTCGCCATAAATGCCGTGAAGCCGCTTTCCGTATACGCCGTTATGGTATATTCGTTGTCTGTCTGTGAAATGAGGGCTGAGCCGCCCTTGTCGTTTACGGCGAAGGTGACTATTTTTCCCTCGGACTGTATTTTGTAGAGGTTGCCCTCCGTGCTGTATACGGCGAGGGTATTTCCTCCCGACTCTGCAACTCCTGCGGCATTACCGCTGCCCCTCATAACCGGATTCATCATAGTGTATGAGTCCTGCCATAATATAGAAGAGGCATCGTTGTTGAAGAATATAACTCCGTCCTTTGTGGCAAAGAACAAGCCCTTGTCGGAGGTGTGAAAGTCAGCCCTGTCGCCCTGCTCATAGCCCACCGTATTTATAAGACCGCCTATTTTTGAAACCCCTGTGGTGCTGAAAAAATAGTGATAGAGCCGTATGCATAAAATCAGAACAACGAACGCCGCTGCGACGATAAATATTTTCTTTAAGTTTATTGTAAATTTAAAACCCGATTTTTCCATTTTATCTCCATATTCCCTAACAATTCTTGGAAAGCTGTCTTTTTTTCAAAGCTGTCCCAATAAAATTATAAACTAAAAATACGATATTGAAAAGACCCAAAATACCAAAAAGAGCATAAATTTCAGAAATAATTCTTGAAAAGCCCATTAATGAGCCTATATACCCCAGCGCAGTCAGGGCAAAAAGGCATATTCTGTTTCTTCCCCGAAGCAGTTCCTCCCCAAGTCCGAAAAGATTTCCGGCGGCCGTAGTGAATATTGCGGCAAACAGAACCGCTGCATAAAGAGCAAAGCACAGCCCACCGCCGAATTTTTCCGCGAGGGTAAGCATAGGCAGAGCGCTTTCCTTTGCTGATTCGCCGTATGCGGCAATACAGGGGAGAATGGAAAGCCCTAAAGCGAGCATCATAAGACTGCCGCTTATACTTGCCCCTATGCCTATTCTATCACATTTCAGATAAGATTTAAAGGGGAAAATTACTGCGGGAAGAGATAATATATTGTAAGAAACATAAACCACCCCCGATTTTACCGCTCCCATGCACTTTTCAAGGCTCATATCCGCCTTTATGCCGCAGTATGGCAATATATGCATTCCCACATATATGCCGAATAAAATCAGAACGGGAGTAAGTATGATATTCACATTGGCAAAGTCGTTTTTGCCGCCCATAACACATAAAAATATAACAACAGAAAAAACAAGGCTGCATATTTTGTCGTCTATGCCCCACAGCATTTCCCCCATAGCTCCTGCCGCCGCCGTCATAGAGCAGAAAAGCACAAACATAAAGCAGAAATTCACCGCCATAACACCTTTGGAAACAACGCCCCTCCCCAGAATTTCAAAAACGCTGTCCGCTCCTGCTGCGGCGTGAAACACAAACCACCCCAGAACAGCATACAGAATGCAGCTGACCCCAAGCCCTATAAAGCCTCCGCCGCCATACAACCCGAAAAATCTGTAAAGCTCCGCCCCCGAAGCAAAGCCCGCCCCTATAACGGTTCCGGCATAAATAAGACCGAGAGTAAATACCTTTTTCATATAAAACCTCCTGTCGCTTATATATAATATTTATGCACCGCACCGTAAAATCTGCATAAAAAACCGCAGCCCACACATAATGGACTGCGGCGTGTTTCCCCTCAGCTTGACTCTAAAATTCCCGTATAAAGCTGATAATAAATGCCCTTTTGGGCGATTAGCGTATCGTGATTTCCCCTTTCTATTATTCTTCCATGGTCCATAACCATTATAAGGTCTGAATTCTTTATAGTTGACAGTCTGTGAGCAATTACAAAAACGGTTCTGCCCTTCATAAGAGAGTCCATACCCTCCTGCACAAGCTTTTCCGTTCTTGTATCTATCGAGGAGGTAGCCTCATCAAGTATGAGCGCAGGGGGATTTGCGACCGCTGCCCTTGCAATGGACAGAAGCTGTCTTTGCCCTTGTGAAAGATTTGCTCCGTTTCCCGTAAGCATGGTGTCATATCCGTCCGGCAGCCTTTTTATAAAGTCGTGAGCGCCTGCAAGCTTTGCCGCCGCCGTGACCTCAAGGTCTGTTGCGTCAGTCCTGCCATAGCGTATATTGTCCTTTACAGTGCCGGTAAACAGACTTGTATCCTGCAAAACCATTCCAAGAGAGCGTCTCAGCTCTCTTTTTCTTATCTCATTTATGTTTATGCCGTCATATTTTATTTTGCCGTCCTGTATGTCATAAAAGCGGTTTATAAGATTTGTGATCGTGGTTTTGCCTGCGCCTGTTGCGCCTACAAAGGCTATTTTCTGACCCGGATTTGCGTGTACCTCTATATCGTGAAGCACGATTTTTTCCGGATCATAGCCGAAGTCCACCTTGTCAAGTATGACTTCGCCTTCAAGAAGTCTGTATTCGTCCTTGCCTGTTTTGTCGTTGTGCCTTTTCCAAGCCCACACACCTGTTCTGATAGGGCTTTCCTCGATAGAGCCGTCCGGTCGGAATTTAGCCATTATAAGAGATACATTTCCCTCGTCAAGCTCCTCCTCCTCGTCAATAAGGCTGAAAATTCTTTCCGCCCCAGCCACAGCCATAACTATAAAATTTATCTGCTGTGACATCTGTCCCACAGGCATATTGAAGCTTCTGTTAAGCTGAAGGAAGGACGCAAGAGAACCGAGAGTAAAGCCCCCTACTGCGTTTATGGCAAGAAAGCCCCCTAAAACCGATGTAAAAACATAGCTTATGTTTCCTATATTTCCCATAATTGGCATAAGTATGTTGGCGTATTTGTTTGCATTGCTTGCGGCTTCATAAAGCTCGTTGTTTATTCTTACAAAGTCCTTTACGCTCTCCTGCTCGTGACAGAATACCTTGACGACCTTCTGCCCCTCCACAA
Organism: uncultured Clostridia bacterium; assembly: GCA_947627855.1. Classification (GTDB taxonomy): domain Bacteria; phylum Bacillota; class Clostridia; order Lachnospirales; family CAG-274; genus JAJQCI01. Next base: position 7,446 of record CANQXR010000089.1, on the reverse strand, counting down.
GCTCCTCTATATAGCCGTTTACCTTGCCGAGACTTCTCTGCTGTTTTACGAAATATTTGCTGCTGAGTCCCCCTATTTTGCGTGTTATCAGAATCATAACGCAGGCGGTTATCACCGTCAGAGCCGTAAGGGGCAGACTAAGTCTTAGCATACATATGAAAACGCTTGAAACCGTCATAAGACCATTTATAAGCTGCGGCATACTCTGACTTATAAGCTGGCGCAGGGTATCTATATCGTTTGTATAAAGGCTCATAATATCCCCATGGGCATGGGTGTCGAAATATTTTATAGGCAGCTTTTCCATATGTTCAAACATCTCTCTGCGCAGATTTCTGAGAGTTCCCTGTGTTATTCCCACCACGATCCTGTTGTATGTCCATGTGGAAAATACGCCGACGGCATATATGGCCGCCATTCTGAGAATAGCCCCAAGAAGTCTGCCAAAATCCTTGTTTCCGCTGTTTACAATGGGTATTATATAGTCGTCAATAAGCTGACGCATAAACATAGTACCCCTTACATTGGCAAGGGCGCTTATAATAATAAACAGCACTACAAACATACATCTGAACTTATAATATTTCAGAACGTATTTAATAAGTCTTATAAGGATTTTAAGGGGATTTTTTACCTTTACATTTTTGTCAGCCATATTTATTCCTCCCCTTTCATCTGAGATTCAAATACTTCCCTGTAAATATTATTGGAGGCAAGAAGCTCCTCGTGTGTGCCGAAGCCGTTTATTTCACCGTCATTCATAACTATTATCCTGTCTGCGTCCTGAACGGAGGTTATTCTTTGGGCGATTATTATTTTTGTTGTATCGGGAATCTCCTCCGCAAAAGCCTGCCTTATCATTGCATCTGTTTTCGTATCCACAGCCGAGGTGGAGTCGTCCAGAATAAGTATTTTCGGCTTCATAAGCAAGGCCCTTGCAATACATATCCTCTGCTTCTGTCCGCCGGAAACATTCGAGCCGCCCTGTTCTATTCTTGTGTCATAGCCATCGGGCATAGCCATTATAAAATCGTCTGCCTGAGCATATCGGCAAGCCCTCCGTATTTCTTCATCGGTGGCGTTTATATCGCCCCATAAAAGATTTTCCCTCACTGTTCCCGAAAAGAGCACATTTTTTTGCAGAACCATAGCCACGCTGCTTCTGAGGGCATTAAGCTCATAATTCTTTACATTCACGCCCCCTACAATAACCTCTCCCTCTGTTGCATCGTAAAGTCTGGGAATAAGCTGTACAAGGGTGGATTTTGAAGAGCCTGTGCCGCCTATAATGCCTATTGTTTCTCCCGATTTTATTTCAAGGCTGATATTTGTAAGGCACATATTTCTTCCGCTCTTATAGGCAAAGCTTACATTTTTAAAGCATACCGAGCCGTCCTTTACGGTGTTTATGCTGTCAAGAGGAGCTGCAAGGTCGGTTTTTTCGTTAATTACCTCTGCAATACGCTCTCCCGATGCCCTTGACATTGAAATCATAACAAACGCCATGGAAATTATCATAAGGCTCATAAGTATGTTCATTGTATATGTAAACAGGCTCATAAGCTGACCCGTGGTGAGTGTTTCCGAGACTATCATATGTGCGCCGACCCACGAAATTGAAAGTATGCATGCATAAACCGTAAACTGCATTACGGGCATATTTGAAACGAGAAGCTTTTCAGCCCTCATAAACATATTGTATACATTGTCCGCCGCAATGTTGAATTTTGTTATTTCAAAGTCCTCCTTTACGAAAGCCTTTACAGTTCTTATGCCGCTTATATTTTCCTGTACGCTTGCATTCAGGTCGTCATATTTTCTGAATACCTCCTTGAATATTTTATGCGCCCTCGTCATTATAAAGAAAAGAGCCACGCCGAGAAATATAATGGCGGCAAAATAAACAAGGGATATGGACGGCTTTATAATGCAGGTCATCATAAAGGCGCATACGAGCATAAGAGGAGAACGCACACACATTCTTATAATCATCATATATGAATTCTGTACATTCGTAACGTCTGTTGTGAGCCTTGTTATAAGTCCGGAGGTTGAATATTTGTCAAGATTAGAAAATGAAAATTTCTGTATGTTTTTAAAACAGGCTTCTCTGAGGTTTTTGGCAAAGCCCATAGACGCCTTAGCCGCATAATTACCTGCGAGAATACCGGCTGTAAGGCTTATAAAAGCGGCGATAAGCATAACTGCGCCTATAACGGCAACCGATTTTATATCCCTTTGATTTATACCTCTGTCTACAATTTTTGACATAAGAAAAGGAATGAGTATCTCCATAAACACCTCTATTATTACAAAAGCAGGCGCCAAAAGAGAATATTTTTTGAACTCCTTTATCTCCGCCATCAAAGTTTTAAGCATATACTAAACCTCGCCTCCCTTAAGATTATCAAGCATTCTGTCAAGACTGTCCCGAAGCTTTTCAAGCTGGTCATCGTCAAACCCACCGCACAGAACATCTATCATATATGACAGCCGTTCTCTTGCTGTCTTTGAATATTCCTTTCCCTTTTCGGTAAGTCTGACCTGCTTATAGCGTCTGTCCTTACAGCTTTGGGAAAAATAAATAAAATCCTTGCTTTCAAGCCTTTTCAGAAGTCCCGTTATGGTAGGTCTTGAGAGCATAAACTTTTTTTCTATGTCTATGGGGTTGACTTCGCTTTCTTCGTTGAATCTTATGAACCATAAAATATCGTTCTGCGCCGCAGTAAGCTCATATTCCGCCATATGGCTGTTAAGCTGCTTTTCAAAATAAAGATGAATGCACTTTATGAGCATAGGTACGCCGTATTTTGCCTCGATATTATAATATGGCTTTTCCGAACCTTCTTCCATAAAACACCTCCTGACTGCCCAATATACGTAGCAAGCTAATTATATAACTTTGCCGCCCATATGTCAATACAAAAAAGCCCATCTTGTAATGATGAGCTGATTTTTAATCCTTATCCTTGAAAATATTTGCGACCTTTTTCTTTATTCTTTGGAGCGCATTGTCAACGGACTTGTCCTCCTTGCCGAGAATTCTGGCAATTTCCGTATATTTAAGCCCCTTTATGTGATATATCAGAACCTGCTTTTCAAGCTTGCTGAGAGATTTGAGGATCTTTGCCTCTATGTTCTCTCTTTCCTCGTTTCCTATAAAAAGGGTTTCGGGGTTTGTGAGATTTCCGTCACTTAAAAGCTCCAGATATGTTGTGTTTTCCTCCTCGTCATATATGTTTCTGTTAAGAGATATGGAATAATTGAGAGGAATATGCTTCTGACGGTTGGCAGTTTTAATGGCTGTCATTATTTGTCTTGTAACGCATAAATCGGCAAAGGAAAAAAATGTAGAGTCATTGTTTTCCTTATAGTCCCTTATAGCCTTGAAAAGTCCTATTGTGCCCTCCTGAATGAGGTCGTCCTTGTCGGCCCCGATTATATAATAGGTTCTTGCTTTTATTTTGACAAGGTTTTTATATCTCTCAAGAAGCGTTTCCTCGGCATAGCTGTCATTCTCTCTTGACAGCCTTATAAGCTCCAGATCGGTTTTTCCCTCATAGTTCAGCATATTACCCACGCCTCATCTTTTCAAAAATTGCTCTTGTTTTTTCGTCAAGATTGTCCATAAGCAGATTGTCCTTAACAGGTCTGCCGTAGTCTATTCTTTCCTTTATTTCCTTGTTGATACCCTTAACATCAAGAAGAAGCTGAGAAGCCGGAAGCCTTACAGCGCCCTTGCTCATAATAATAACCTGCTCCAGATGGTCGGAGGTAGCCACAAAAACATCATAATTTCTTTTAAGTATGCCGGTGGTTTTTTCAATATAGTTGTCGGCGGTTTCTGCTTCTTTGGTAAAAACGACAGTTACATTGCCGTGCTTTTCCACAGAGCCTTTGCCTCCGGATACCTTATAAGCATCAAACACAATTATTATTTCGTATTTTTTTACGCCCTGATAATTGCTCAGAATATGTATAAGCCTATCCCTTGCCTCATCAAGAGATCTCACGGAAATTTCCGCAAGCTCCTTCCACGCATATATTATATTGTAACCATCAACAAGAAGATAGGTCTTTTTTTTCATACTTTAAAACTTCCTTTGTCTTACAGCCTCATACATAACAAGCCCTGCCGCAACAGAGGCGTTAAGGCTGTCTATATTGCCGTACATAGGTATTCTGACGGTAAAATCACAGCTTTCCTTTACAAGACGGCTTACGCCCTTTCCCTCTGCGCCAACGACAATGCCTATTGCGCCCTTGAGATCCGCATTGTAATATAAAGTGCCCTTCATATCGGCACAGGTTATCCACAGACCGGCTTTTTTAAGCTCTTCAATAGCCCTCACAATATTTGTGACCTTGGCTACGTTCATATATTCAAGAGCGCCCGCAGCAGCCTTTGATACAGTTGCGGTAAGTCCTGCGCTCCTGTTTTTTGAAATTATAACGCCATGCGCTCCTGCGGCTTCGGCACTTCTTATAATTGCGCCGAGATTGTGGGGATCTTCTATTTCATCGAGAATAATTACAAAGGGATCTTCACCCTTTGCCTTTGCCGCAGCCAGTATATCGGCAACACTGCAATATTCCTTTGCTGGAGTAATTGCAATAACGCCCTGACAGTTGCCCGTTGTCTGCATATTGAGGAGCTTTGTCTTGTCGACCTCCTGTACGATTATTCCCGCATCTCTCGCCTTTGCGGCAATAACTTTGAGAGTACCCTCGACCTCACCCTTTTTCATAAAAATTTTGTCGATCGGTCTGCCGTGGTTCAGTGCTTCAAGAACGGGATTTCTGCCCTCAAGCTGAGATTTCTCCCTTATTTCGTCAAACTTGTTAAAGCGTCTTTTATCCTCCGCAGGGGAAGAATTTCTGCTGTTTTTGCCTGTGCCGCTGCGTCTGTTGTATTTGTTAGCCATTAATTATCTCCTTGCTCTAAACATATTAAAAACAGTTCCTTAAGCCTGTCCACACTGCCCTTCAGATATAAATAGCCGAAAAGTGCTTCAAGCCCTGTGGCATGGCGATAGTCGCCTGCCGTCTGATTTTTTGCCATTGTGTGAGAGTTGGCATTTCTCCCCCGCCTGAGAACACTGTGCTCTTCATCGGTGAGAATCTCCTCTATTTTGTGGTACATAAGAGCCTGAGCATGGGCATTGACCAGACTCCGCCCCTGAGTATTCATTTTATCAACCGCCCTGTTTCCCTCAGAAAGAACATAAGTCCTTACAAAAAGCTCAAATACGGCATCTCCCATAAAGGCAAGCGCCAAGGGAGAAAATTCCTCCGTGCGGTTTTTAAAGTCAAACATATCCGTTATATTCATTTCTTAAAGCTCCAGCGTACTCCCTGCCTTGTGTCCTCTATTACTACACCCATATCCGAAAGCTGCGCCCTTATTTCATCAGCTTTTGCGTAATCCTTAGCCTTTTTCGCAGCGCTTCTTTCGGCTATAAGCCTTTCTATTTCTGTTGTATCAACGCTGTCCCCGCCGTTGTCCTTGGGCAGAATTCCAAGAATATCGCAAAGCTCGGAAATTCCGTCAAGAAGAGCCTTGCCGAAAGCCGCCGTGCTGTTTTCGCTGATACTTGAGTTTGCAAACTTTACATAGTCGAATATGCATGCAATAGCATCGGCTGTGTTGAAATCATCGTCCATAGCCCTTTCAAAATCTTCCTTGAAGCGCGCTGCCTTTTCCATAAGAGAGGCTTCTTCAGCTGTCATAACATCTCCCGCAGAGTTTTCAATGTGAAAGCTTAGCCCCTTTACGCAATTTTTAATGCGCATAAGACCATTTCCGGCAGCCTCCATAAGCTCCCGTGAAAAATTGATGGGGCTTCTGTAATGACCGTTAAGTATGAAAAATCTGATAACATCGTAAGGAACCTCGGCAGCAATATCTCTGAGTGTAAAGAAATTGCCCTTGGATTTGGACATTTTTTCGTTGTCCACATTTATAAAGCCGTTGTGGAGCCAATATTTTGCGAAAGGCTTGCCGTTTGCAGCCTCCGACTGAGCAATTTCATTTTCGTGGTGGGGAAATATGAGATCCTCCCCGCCTGCGTGAATGTCTATGGTATCTCCGAGATATCTCTTTGCCATAACGGAGCATTCTATGTGCCAGCCGGGGCGGCCGTCACTCCACGGACTTTCCCAATATGGCTCGCCCTCCTTTTTGGGCTTCCATAATACGAAATCCGCAGGGGATTTCTTGTCGGGGTCGGCTCCGACACGGTTGCTTGCTCCTGCAATAAGATCCTCAAGCTTTTTGCCGGAAAGCTTGCCGTAATCGGGAAAGGCAGAGGTGTCATAATAAACGCTGCCGTTCTTTTCGTAAGCATAGCCCTTGTCTATAAGTGTTTTTATCATTTCAATTATGTGCGGCATTTCCTTTGTAGCAAGGGGATGATATGTGGCAGGCTCTACATTAAGTCCCTCCGCATCTTTCAGAGCCTCCTTTATATATCGCTCGGTAATGACCTCCGTTGAAACTCCCTCGTCATTTGCTCTTTTGATTATTTTGTCGTCAACATCTGTAAAATTCTGCACATAAGTAACGTCATAGCCCTTATATTCCATATATCTTCTTATAGTATCGAAAATAACATAAGGACGTGCATTTCCTATATGTATAAGCCCATACACCGTAGGACCGCATACATACATTCTGACTTTATTTTCCTCCAGAGGAACAAACTCCTCCTTCCGTCTTGTAAGCGTATTGTAAACCTTCATTAAAACCAACCTCCGAATAATAATCTACTGTCTTTTTTCAATAAGGACAACAGCCTGTGCAGCAATTCCCTCACCCTTGCCCGTAAAGCCAAGCCCCTCCTCAGTGGTGGCTTTAATATTTACGCAGTCTTTGTCCGTTTTCAGATCGTGAGATATATTTTCTTCCATCATATTTATATAAGGAGCCATTTTGGGCTGCTGAGCAATAATTACAGCATCTACATTCACAACGCCGTACCCCTTTTTTTCAAGAAGCTCATTTACTCTCCTGAGAAGTATGCGGCTTGATATGTCCTTGTACTTAGGATCATTGTCGGGAAAGAGCCTGCCTATATCACCAAGCTTTCCGGCTCCTGTCATAGCGTCCATAATGGCGTGTATAAGCACATCGGCATCAGAATGCCCAAGAAGTCCCTTTTCATAAGGTATCTCTGTGCCGCCTATAATCAGTTTTCTGTCCGAAACAAGCCTGTGCACATCATATCCCAGGCCTACTCTTAAATTCATAGAAATCACCTTTTCCAATAATATGTGTATTATATAACAGATTTATAATTTTTGCAATACCGCTCAAAAAATATAATACATTTTTTTATATATATCAAATGCCTGTAAACCTGCGGGCTGCTCAGGGGTCAAGGGGGAGTCAGCGGAGGCAAGGGTGCGGACGCGTCCGCACCCTTGCCTCCGCTGACTCCCCCTTGA
>CANQXR010000088.1 GCA_947627855.1 uncultured Clostridia bacterium | reverse complement strand
TTCTTTTAATTCTTCAATATTCATATTATTATTTTACACCTTTTTTCAAAAAAAGTAAATGCTGTTGCCCTGGGCGGCACGGAAATCAATTTTTGAAAAATGACACAAAAAATAAAATATGGTATAATAATAAATATGAAAACATTAATAGATTATTTTGAAGATTTAGAAACAACAAGAGAATATGATGGATACTTTTGCAGTGTTGCAGATGCAATAACTATAGTAATACTTGGGAGTATTTGCGGGTTAAAAAATGTGAGTCAGATACACCAATGGGCAACAAACGAAAAAATAAAGAAATTTTTGAAGGAGAAATTTCAAATAGAAAAAGTGCCTTGCTATTATTGGTTATTGTGTCTGCTTAAGATTGTGAAGCCCGATTCACTTAACAAATGCTTTGTCAGATGGGTAGAAAGTCAGATTCCGGATAAATCTAAGGAATATACCGTTGCAGTAGACGGAAAAACGATTCGTTCAACAACAAAAATGAGCGGTTGTGGAAATATATTACATATAATAAGTGTCTATATTTCGGAGTTGGGAATGATGTTGGTGCAAAAAGGGTGAGGGATAATGAAGTATTTGCTGTACGGGACTATTAAACGAGATGAATATTAAAGACTGTTTAATAATTGGCGATGATAAAGTTGATATTGAATCAAAAAGAGTGATTTCTGAAATTATGTTGGATTGTACATCTTTATTAAAGGTTATAGGTGAAAATGGATTTACGTGAGTTGCTGTTTGTTTTTCTTGTAAAATATTTTGAGATACTATATAATGTTATTTGGGACATAGGTGATTTTTAAAGGAAGGGAGTGGTGGATTTGAAGCTTATAAAAACAGAAGAGGCAGTGGGGCAGGTGCTTTGTCACGATATTACGCAGATTATCAGGGGAGTTAAAAAGGGTCCTGTTTTTAAGAAGGGGCATATTATAACTCCCGAGGATATACCTGTTCTTTTAAGCGTCGGAAAGGAAAATATTTACATATGGGAAAAGGACGAAAATATGCTCCATGAGAATGAGGCGGCTATGGTTCTGTGTGAAATATGCAGGGGCGAAAATATGCACAGCTCGCCTCTTTCTGAGGGAAAAACAGAGCTTTTTGCCGATATTGACGGTCTTTTCAGAGTAAACAGGGAAAAGCTTCTTAAACTAAACTCCATAGGAGAAATTATAATTTCCTGTCGGTTCGGAAATACCCCTGTTAAAAAAGGGGACAAGCTGGCGGGAATGAGGGTTATTCCCCTTGTAATAGAAAAAGAAAAAATGGAAAGGGCAAAAAAGGTCAGCTCGCCCATATTTGAAATAAGCCCCTACATACTTAAAAGGGCAGCCATTGTGGTTACGGGCAGCGAGGTAAAAAAGGGGCTTATAAAGGACGATTTTTCACCTGTTATAAAAGAAAAGCTCAGGGAATACGGAGTAGGTGTTGATGAGGTTATAACAGCGGGGGACGATGGGAACTTTATTACCGGTTCAATAAACAGGCTTATTGAAAATGGGGCGGAGATGGTTTTATGTACAGGCGGAATGAGTGTAGACCCTGACGACAGAACCCCACTTGCCATAAGGAATACGGGGGCGGAGGCTGCTGTTTACGGCGTGCCTGTGCTGCCCGGGGCTATGTTTATGCTGGCTTACAAGGGAGATGTTCCCGTGATGGGTTTGCCGGGGTGCGTTATGTATTCCGAAAGAACGGTTTTTGACCTTGTTCTTCCAAGGATTATTGCAGGCGAAAGGCTTTGCAGAGAGGATTTTGTGCCTTTGGGAGAGGGAGGGCTGTGTCTTTCCTGCCCCGTGTGCAATTATCCCCGCTGTGGTTTCGGAAAGGGTCGGTGAAAATGGAACTCAGTCATATTAATCGGAACGGAGAGGCGGCAATGGTCGATGTAAGCGAAAAGGACGTTACACTGAGGGAGGCTGCTGCCGCAGGAAGAATTGAAATAGGAAGAGAGTGCGCAGAGCTTATAGGATATGGCAAAATCCCCAAGGGCGATGTGCTTGCCGCCGCAAGAATAGCAGGAATTATGGGCGTAAAAAAGACCTCGGAGCTTATTCCACTTTGTCACAGTCTTAACATAACAAAGGCGGAGGTAAGCCTTGACCTTGACACAGAGAACGGCAGCGTAAGTGCAGTATGCACTGTAAGGACAGTCGGCAGAACGGGAGCGGAAATGGAGGCTCTTACGGGAGTTTCCACGGCGCTTCTTACTATATATGATATGTGCAAAAGCGTGAGCAAAAAAATGAGGATAGGCGACATAAGGCTTATCAAAAAATCAGGCGGCAGAAGCGGTCTTTGGGAGGAAAGGAATTGAAGGATTTTTTTGGCAGGGAAATAAGCTATTTAAGAATTTCCGTGACTGACAGGTGCAATTTGAGCTGTCGGTATTGTATGGCTAAGGATACGTCATTTTCCGAAAATGTTCTGTCATATGATGAGATTATATGGGCTTGCTCCCTGTGCGCCGAGTTTGGCATAAGCAATATTAAAATCACAGGGGGAGAGCCTCTTGTGAGAGAGGGCGTCTGCGGACTTATAGGCAGCTTAAAGAGGCTTGGGGGAATTGAGAGGGTTACACTTACCACAAACGGCATACTTGCCGAAAAGTATGCGGCTAAGCTTTCGGCGGTGGGAGTTGACAGCGTAAATGTGAGCCTTGATACCCTTGACGGGGGCTTTTACAGTGAAATTACGGGAGGCGGCAGTCTTGGAAGGGCTTTGAGAGGTATAGAGGCTTTGGAGAAAAATGGCATATGCGTGAATATAAATACCGTTCTCCACAGACGAAAAGACATTTACCCTCTCCTTGAATATGTAAGAAGCAGAAATACAAACATACGTTTTATAGAGCTGATGCCCATAGGAGAGGGCGCAAGGTATAAGCCTGTTTTAAACAGCGAGCTTAAAAGTGAGTTTGAAGAGCTTGTGAGAGCCGATTTTTCCGGCACAGGACCTGCCGAATATTTTTCAGCCAAAGGCTTTAAGGGCAAAATAGGCTTTATAAGTCCCATTAGCGGCTGTTTTTGCAGCACCTGCAACAGAATAAGGCTTACCTGTGACGGCTTTCTGAAGGGCTGTCTTTGCTCGGGAGAGGAAATTTACATAAGGGATAAAATATATAACAGGGAGCTTTTTTTAAAGGCCCTTGAAAATGTCATAGAAAACAAGCCCAAGGGAGGCTTTTTTGAAGGCTTATCGGAAATATCAAACAAAAGGAGAATGAACAGCATTGGAGGATAAAACAGGAAGAATAAGGGCAATTTGCATAAGTGAAAAGAGAGGTACTCCGAAGTATGTCACAGATGAAGCGGAATTAAGGGAGGACTACGGAATTGTGGGCGATGCTCACGCCGGCTTTATGCACAGGCAGGTAAGTCTTTTGCCCTATGAGGCGGCGGAGAAATTCAGGGAAAAGGGCGCAAGGGTGGAGGACGGAGCTTTCGGAGAAAACATACTGACTGAGGGCTTAGACCTTAAAAGCCTTGAGGTTGGCAGTCTTATATTTCTTGGGAGCTGTGTCATGTTGGAGGTAAGCCAGATAGGCAAGGTCTGTCACGACAGGTGTGCAATATATAAGAGCATGGGGGACTGCATTATGCCAAGAGAGGGCATTTTTGCAAGGGTTTTAAAGGGCGGACATATAAAAACAGGTGACGGAATAAGGGTGGAAAAGCCCGACCCCAAAAGAGCCTTTACCGCTGCGGTAATTACGTTAAGCGACAGAGCCTACAAGGGGGAGAGGGAGGACAGAAGCGGTCCTCTTGCCGCAGGGCTGCTTAAAGAAAGCGGATATGAGGTTATTGAAGAAATTATACTGCCCGATGAAAAGGAAAGGCTGAAGGCTGAGCTTATAAGGCTTTGCGATATGCGGCAGGTCTGTCTTATTATTACAACAGGCGGAACAGGCTTTGCCCCAAGAGATATTACTCCCGAGGCTACAACTGAGGTAATTGAAAGAGGAGCAAGGGGGATAGCCGAGGCAATAAGAGCTTACAGCCTGACAATTACAAAGCGTGCCATGCTCAGTCGGGGAGAGGCAGGAATCAGAGGAAAAAGTCTTATTGTGAATCTGCCGGGAAGTCCCAAGGCGGTAAGGGAGTCACTTGAATTTATACTTCCCGAGCTTGGTCACGGTATAGGAATTTTAAGAGAAACGGAAGGTGACTGCGGAAATGCTTAAAAAAATATTTGCCCTGACCCTTTGCCTGATTTTATTTACAGGCTGCATGGGAGACAAAAAAGAAACCGGAATAACTGTTTTTGCCGCTGCAAGTCTTGACAGCGCTTTGGGAGAGCTTGTTGAAAATTACAAGGGTACTCACCCTGATGTCAATATAAGCATAAATGCCGACAGTTCGGGAAAGCTTGCCACTCAGATTAAAGAGGGAGCGCCCTGTGACATTTTCTTCTCTGCGGCAACAGACAAAACAGAGGAGCTTAAGGCGGCCGGGCTTGTAAAGGATGATTCCGAAAAATACGTTCTTAACAACAGTCTTGTGCTTATTACATATAAGGACAGCGGCACGGAGGTAAAGAGCCTGAATGAAATAGGAAAGGCGAAAAGTATTGCTTTGGCTGACGGCAGTGTTCCTGCGGGGGCATATACAAGACAGGCACTTATGGGCTGCGGCATTCTGCCACCGACCGAGGACGTAAAGACAATAACCACCGATGATGTAAGCAAGGCTCTCGGGGGTGTGGAAATAAGCGAGCAGGGCAATGTCAGTATGGTTCTGACGGCGGTTGCCGAGGGGCTTTGCGAGGTCGGCACGGTTTATCTTTCCGACACGGTGGGCTATGAGGACAGGATCGATATAATAGAAAAGGTTGATAAAGCCCTTACGGGAGATATAATATATCCGGCAGTGCTTACGGAAAACGCCGAAGCAGACGAGGAAAGAAGCAAGGCTGCGGAGGATTTTTATGAATATATAACCTCTGATGAAGCAAATGAAATCTATGAAAAATACCTGTTTGAAATATACTGATGCAGTGACGGAGGAGCTTTATGGAAAACTTTGATTTCAGCCCTCTTTTTATATCTTTAAAGACGGGAGCGGCTGCGGCATTTATTTCATTTTTTCTGGGCGTATGGCTTGCGTGGAGGCTTATGGAGAGAAGCAGCAGGCTAAAGTGCTTTCTTGACAGCATTCTTACTCTGCCCCTTGTGCTGCCTCCCACGGCGGCAGGCTTTATACTTCTGCTTGTTTTTGGCACAAGGCGGCCTGTGGGTGGGTTTCTATATGACAAATTCGACATAAGAATCGTACAGAGCTTTGCAGGGCTTGTGATTGCAGCCTTTGTTATTGCCTTTCCACTTATGTACAGAAATGCAAGGGCTGCTTTTGAGCAGATTGACAGGGAGCTTATATATGCCGCCAGAACATTGGGAATGTCGGAGCTTACCATACTTTTAAGAGTATGTATGCCGGCGGCGGCTCCGGGGCTTATTTCGGGGGCGGCGCTTACATTTGCAAGGGCGGTTGGCGAATACGGCGCTACGTCTATGATCGCGGGGAACATACCCTTTAAAACCGCTACCGTTTCACAGAGAATAGCCATGGTTGTGCAGGACGGAGATTATTTTTCGGCAGGAGTGTGGGTGGCTGTTACGGCGGTTATTTTTCTGATCGTTATTGTTGTAATAAACATACTGCCCGGTCGTTTTGTGAGGAAGTAGAGTTATGTCTTTGAATGTTAAAATAAAAAAGGATATGGGAGATTTTTGCCTTGATATGGATTTTTTTACCGAGGCTAAGCGCATAGGCATACTTGGGGCATCGGGCAGCGGAAAAAGCCTTACGCTTAAAAGCATTGCAGGAATAGAAAAGCCCCGGGAGGGCTGTATATGCTGTGAGGGCAAAATATTCTTCGATTCCCACAGGAAAATAAATCTGCCTGCGGCAAGGAGAAGGGCAGGCTATCTTTTTCAGAGCCTTGCCCTTTTTCCGAATATGACGGCGCTTGAAAATATAGAAGCGGGAATTAAGGGCAAAAGAAGGGAAAGGCTTGAAAGGGCGAGGGAAACAGCCGAAAAATTCGGGCTTACGGCTCTTTCGGAGCGGTACCCCTCCGCTCTTTCCTACGGACAAAGACAGAGGGTGGCTCTTGCAAGAATAATAGCCTCCGAGCCTGAAATAATTCTTCTTGACGAGCCATTTTCCTCCCTCGATTCATTTATGAGAGATGAAACCCTCAAAACCCTCCTTGGCATACTTGAAAGCTTTGAGGGCACTGTAATAACGGTTTCCCACAACATAAAGGAGCTTTATGCCCTGAGCAGTGAGCTTGTAATAATAGAGGACGGCAGAGCCATAGCCACAGGAAACACGGGAGAGCTTATGAACGATCCGCCCGACTCTGTCTGCGCCCGTCTTATGGGTATAAAAAATTTTTCTGACAATATAAAAATTTTCTGACAATTTATCCAAAAAATTTATTTGCCACAGAAGATAATTTGCTCATTTTTAATAATATTGTCGATTTATAGAATTTTATGGTTTACTTTTATTTTACAGATATGTATAATTAATATGTAAATAAGGTAGGCGCATAAGCGCCCTGTTTTAATTTTATAAAGGAGAAAAACAATGTCAAAGAAAATGGGCAGCATTTACGAGGTAGAGGGCAAAGTGCCGCTTAAGACGGCAATTCCTTTGGGACTTCAGCACGTTATGGCGATGTTTGTAGGTAATCTTACTCCCTTGCTTATAATCACGGGAGCCTGCGGAATCGTTTCCGGTTCTGACCTTCAGATTGCGCTTTTGCAGAATGCAATGCTTATTGCGGGAGTTGTTACTCTTATACAGCTTTTCACAATAGGTCCCGTAGGAGCAAGACTTCCCATTGTTATGGGTACAAGTTCGGGCTTTATAGGTGTATGCAGAAGCATTTCGGCAAGTATGGGCGGCGGAATAGCAGCCTACGGCGCAGTTATGGCGGCGTCCTTTATAGGCGGTCTTTTTGAAACCGTTCTGGGCTTTTTCTTGAAGCCTTTAAGAAAATTTTTCCCTGCGGTAGTTACCGGTACGGTAGTTCTTTCAATAGGTCTTTCCCTTATTGCCGTAGGTATAGGCTCTTTTGCGGGCGGCAGCGGCGCAGCGGACTACGGCTCACTTGAAAACCTCTTTGTAGGCTTTGTTGTACTCGGCGTTATTCTTATTTTAAAGCACGGAACAAAGGGGATCACAAGCGTTTCTTCGATACTTTTCGGTATTGTTGTAGGCTACATATTGGTTTCTGTAATGGCTCTGGTTCTTCCTACGACATTTATTGACCCTGCCACAGGCGATGAGGTTACAAAGGCATGGGTTTTAAACTGGTCTAAGGTAATTGAGGCACCGTGGATCTCAATTCCCAAGCCTGTATATTTCCTCAAGGACTCAGGAGGAGAAATCCTTAAATTCGTATTTTCACCCAAGGCAATATTGCCTATGCTTATTATGTTTGTGGTTACTGCGGTAGAAACGGTAGGCGATATCTCAGGCATAACAGAGGGCGGTCTTGACAGAGAGGCTACGGACAAGGAGCTTTCGGGCGGCGTAATGTGCGACGGTCTTGGCTCATCGTTGGCTGCTTTTTTCGGCGTACTTCCCAATACATCATTCAGTCAGAATGTAGGACTTGTTGCCATAACAAAGGTTGTAAACCTTTTTGCTCTTTCAATGGGCGCAATCTTCCTCATTCTCTGCGGACTTTTCCCCAAGCTGGCGGCGATTGTTTCGATTATGCCCCAGTCGGTTCTTGGAGGGGCTGCGGTAATTATGTTCTCGTCAATCGTAGTAAGCGGTATTCAGCTCGTAACTAAGAATCCCGTTACACCGAGAAACGTAACAATTATTTCCGTTGCTCTCGGTCTGGGCTACGGTCTTGGTGCCAATCCGGCTGCTCTTGAAAAGCTCCCCGAATTTGTTTCTCTTATTTTCGGCGGTTCGGGTATTGTTCCCGCAGCAGTTGTGGCAATAATTTTAAATATTATACTTCCCAAGGACGAAAAGGATAAATAATAAGGATTTTAAAGCGGAATATGTTTTTTATTCCGCTTTTTTTGTTGTAAAAAAAGCTGTTTTGTTATAAAATATAATATCGGGAGGAGGTTTTTATATGTATAAATGCACAGGTTATGTCTTTCCCGAAAGTATGGAGGAGGCATATAAGCTTAATCAGAAAAAAAGCAATAAAATTATAGCCGGAGGCGGTTGGCTCAAGCTTGGCAGCAGACAGTATGCCACCCTTATAGACCTGTCCCGTCTGGGGCTTGATGAAATATATGAGGACGAGGAGTGCTTTAAAATAGGCGCAATGGTAAGCCTCAGACAGCTTGAGACCCATGAGGGGCTTAATTTATATACACAGGGAGCAATAAAGGAAAGCCTTAAGCATATTGTGGGGGTTCAGTTCAGAAATTCCGCCACAATAGGCGGCAGCATATACGGCAGATTCGGCTTTTCGGACGTGCTTACAATGCTTATGGCTCTTGATGGCTTTGCCGGGCTTTACAAGGGCGGAAGTGTTCCCCTTGAGGATTTTGCAAAAATGAAATACGACAGAGATATTCTCAGTGCAGTGACAATCAGAAAGCAGAAGAATATAAAAACGGTTTACAGCTCATTCAGGAATCAGTCTACGGACTTTCCCGTTCTTGCCTGTGCCATGTCCCTTTCCGAAGGGAAAATCCGTACGGCTTTGGGGGCAAGACCGGCAAGGGCTGAGGTCATAACCGCCGAACTACCCACAGACATTGACAGATTTGCAAATGAAACGGCAAACAGCTTTGCCTATGGCGGCAATATGAGGGCAAGCGCCGAATACAGGCGGCATATTGCCTATGTGCTTATAAAGAGAAATGCGGAAATTTTAGCGGGAGGTAAGGCTTATGGAGATTAAACTTTGGCTTAACGGAAAGGCCGTAAGGGACGATGTTTCCCCGGATATGCCTTTGCTTGAATTTCTGAGAAAGCAGGGTATGTACAGTGTGAAAAGGGGCTGCGAAACCTCGGGCTGCGGTCTGTGCAGCGTTCTTGTTGAGGGAAAGCCTGTTCTTTCCTGCACCTATCCCCTTATGAGGGCGGACGGCACCCATATAACCACCTTAGAGGGGCTTGAAAAGGAGGCGGAGGAGTTTGGCGCTTTTCTTGCTGACGAGGGAGCGGACCAGTGCGGATTCTGCAATCCGGGCTTTATTATAAATGTTATTGCAATGACACGGGAGCTTGAAAACCCCGACGAAGAGGATATAAAGGAATATCTGGCAGGAAATCTCTGCCGCTGCACCGGCTTTATGGGTCAGCTGAGAGCAGTAAAAAAATATATTGAACATAAAAGGAGTGAGGGCAGAGGTGAATGAAAATAATGCTGTAAACAGACCAATCAGAAAAAAGGACTATAAGGCCCTTGTTACGGGAAAGCCTGTATACACCGACGACCTTGCTCCGAAAGACTGCCTTGTGGTAAAGCTTCTGAGAAGTCCCCATGCCCACGCTCTTATTGAGGAAATAGACACGGACAGGGCGATGAAGGTTCCGGGGATCGAGGCTGTATTTACCTATAAGGACGTACCCCAGAGCCGCTTTACCCTTGCGGGTCAGACCTATCCCGAAGCAAGCCCCTACGACAGGCTTATACTTGAAAATCGTATGAGACACGTGGGAGATGTGGCGGCGATTGTGGCAGGAGAAAACGAAAAGGCGGTGGACAGGGCGCTTAAGCTTATAAAGGTGAAGTATAAGGTTCTTACGCCTGTTCTGGATTTCAGAAAGGCAAAGGACAACGAAATACTTGTGCACCCGGAGGACAACTGGAAGGCTCTTTGTCCGGTGGGAGCGGACAATAAAAGGAATCTCTGCGCAAGGGAGGAATCGGAGGGCGGCGACCTTGAAAAGGCCTTTGCCGAGAGTGATGTTATTGTGGAGGAAACCTACCACACAAAGGCAAATCAGCAGGCAATGATGGAAACCTTCAGAACCTTCTCATATTTTGACATATATAACCGTCTTACCGTTGTTTCCGCAACTCAGATTACATTCCACGTAAGAAGAATACTTTCAAACGCCCTTGACATACCAAAGTCACAAATAAGGGTTATAAAGCCAAGAATAGGCGGCGGCTTCGGGGCAAAGCAGACGGCCGTGTCGGAGATTTATCCTGCCTTTGTTACCCTTAAAACGGGAAAGAGCGCAAAGCTTGTTTTTACAAGGGAAGAAACACAGACAGCCTCCTCGCCCCGTCACGAAATGGAGGTCAGGGTAAAAATAGGAGCCACAAAAGAGGGAAAAATAAAGGCCATAGACCTTTATGCCCTTTCAAATACGGGAGCATACGGAGAGCATGGCCCCACGACCGTAGGGCTTACGGGGCATAAGTCAATACCCATTTACAGCAAGGCGGAGGCCTTTCGCTTTACCTGTGATGTTGTGTATACAAATGTTATGTCAGCCGGGGCCTACAGAGGCTATGGGGCTACACAGGGCATTTTTGCCATAGAGTCCGCCGTTGACGAGCTTGCTCACAGGCTTGATATGGACCCTGCTAAGCTTCGTGAAATGAACATAACGAGAGAGGGCGACCTTATGCCTGCCTACTTCGGCGAAAGGGCAAACAGCTGCGCCCTTGACAGGTGTCTTGAAAGAGTAAAGAAGATGATCGACTGGGACAACAAATACCCAAGAAGATATATGGAAAACGGAAAAATAAGGAGCGTAGGGCTTGCTCTTGCCATGCAGGGCTCCTCTATTGCAGGGCTTGATGTGGCGTCCGTGACCGTAAAGGTGAACGACGACGGCTTTTATTCACTTATGATAGGGGCGTCGGATATGGGAACAGGCTGCGACACAATACTTGCGCAGATGGCGGCGGACTGTCTTATGTGTGAGCCTGAGAATATAGTTGTATATGGAGTTGACACTGATACCTCGCCCTATGATTCGGGCTCTTACGCATCAAGCACAACCTACCTTACGGGTATGGCGGTTGTAAAGACCTGCAGGAGCCTTACGGAGAAAATAAAGAGCTACGGTGCCAAGCTTCTGAAATGTCGGGCAGATGAGGTTGACTTTGACGGGGAAAGGGTTTATATGGTTTCGGAGGAAAAAAGCATTTCCCTCAAGGATCTGGCAAATTTATCTATGAATTTTAACGACAATGCCCTCTATGCCTCTGAAATGCACACCTCGCCTATCTCACCGCCCCCCTTTATGGCAGGGGCTGCGGAGGTTGAAATAGACCCCGAAACAGGCAAAACCGAGGTAATAAAGTACAGGGCGGTTGTGGACTGCGGAACGGTTATAAATCCCAATCTTGCAAGGGTGCAGACGGAGGGCGGCATAGGTCAGGGCATAGGTATGGCTCTTTTCGAGGACATAAGCTATAACGAAAAGGGCGTAAGCAGGTCAAATTCATTTATGCAGTACAGACTGCCTACCCGTCTTGACGTGGGAGATGTAAAGGTCGAGTTTGAGTCAAGCTATGAGCCAACGGGACCCTTCGGGGCAAAATCCATAGGCGAAATAGTTATAAATACTCCCCCTCCCGCTATTGCCAATGCAGTATACAACGCTGTGGGCGTGAGAATAAGAGAGCTGCCCATAAGCCCCGAAAAGGTCTATATGGGAATTATAAAAAATGAAGATTGATATTGTGCTTATGGCGTCGGGGGACAGCCGCAGATTCGGCAGAATTAATAAGCTTTTATACCCTGTGGAGGGAAAGCCCCTTTTTCTCCACAGTCTTGAAAAGGCTGTAAGGCTCAGAGAGAGGGAAGCTCAGAATATAGGAAGAATAGCGGTTGTTTCAAAATATGAAGAAATAAGGCTTTTGTGCGGTAAATATGAGGGCGTGGAATATATATACAATCCTTACTCCGAGGAGGGGATATCTGCTTCTGTAAGACTGGGGCTTGAGGGCTGCTTCTGTGAAAATGCCGTTATGTTTATGGTATGTGACAATCCGAAGCTTAAAGAAGAAACCCTTTCGGGTCTTGTGAGGGGATTTTTAAAGTCGGGGAAAAGTCTTGGCTGCATAATTTCAAAGGACGGCAGAACAACAAACCCCTGTATTTTTGCCCCTGTGTGGCGGAAGGCTCTTATGTCCCTCAAGGGAGATAAGGGAGGAAAAAGCATTATAAACAAAAATAAAGACAGGGTATATTTTTATGAATCGGACAACAGCGGGGATTTTTGCGACATTGATTTTCTGCCCAAAAAAGGTCGTATAATCTCCCTTGTGGGAGGCGGCGGCAAAACAACCCTTATGTATGTCTTGGGAAAAAGCCTTGCAAGGGCAGGCTTTAAGGTTCTGCTTACAACAACTACCCATATTTCAAAGCCTGCGGAGGAATTTGCCAAAAACAAGGCGGAGCTTGTTAAAATCTGGGAAAACAGCCCCCTTGCCATTATGGGCGAGGAGGCGGAGGGCGGAAAGCTCAAAGCCCCCGAAGGTCTTGAAGAATGTCTGGGGCTTGGGGATTTTGCAATAATAGAGGCTGACGGCGCAAAGGGTCTGCCCATTAAGACGCCTGAAGAGCATGAGCCTGTTATACTCCCCGAAAGCGATATGGTAATTGCCATAGCCGGCATTGACGCCCTCGGTAAGCCCTTGGAGCAGGCTTGCTTCAGAAAGGAAAGGACTGCCGGACTTTTAGGGACTTCCGAAAGCCACATAATCACCGAGGAGGACATAGCCTTTATTCTTTCTTCCTCTGAGGGTGCAATGAAGAATGTGGGGGAAAGAGATTATATTGCCGTTATTAATAAATGCGATACCCCCGGTCTTATGGAAAAGGGCAGGAATATAAAGAAAATTCTTGAAGAAAAGGGCATAAGGGCATATGTATGCTCCCTGAAGGAGGGCTTTTATGAGTGAGCAAAAAATATTCTGCAAGGGCGGCGGCTGCGGAGCAAAGCTTGGGGCAGGACTGCTCCACCGCATACTTGAAAGACTGCCGAAGCAGAGCTTTGACGAAAATCTTTTGGTGGGCTTTGACTGCCGTGACGATGCGGCGGTGTACAGGCTTTCGGAGGATATGGCGGTGGTTCATACCCTTGATTTTTTCCCGCCTATGGTGGAGAATCCCTACACCTTCGGGCAGATTGCCGCAGCCAATGCCCTGAGTGATATATACGCTATGGGAGGAGAGGTAAAAACCGCCCTTAACATAGTCTGCTTTCCCGAGAATTCCGACATAAACATACTTGGCGAAATTATGCGCGGAGGAATGGAAAAGGTGGCGGAAAGCGGCGGAACGCTGGCAGGAGGTCATTCCATAGCCGACAGCGAAATAAAATACGGTCTTTCGGTGACGGGTATTGTGAATCCCAAAAAAATATATAAAAACAACGGCGGCAGAAAGGGCGACCTCCTTGTGCTTACAAAAAAGCTGGGTGTAGGGCTTATATGTATGGCGAGCAGAGTGGGGGAGGCGTCTGAGGAGGCGCTGTCGGAGGCTGTGCGCTCAATGACGACCCTCAATAAATATGCCGCCCGAATCAGCAAGGAGTATGAGGTTCACGGCTGTACGGACGTTACGGGCTTTGGCTTTTTAGGTCATCTTCATGAAATGATGGGCGGCAGGCTCAGCTGTATGGTCTATGGTGACAGAGTACCTTATATAGAAGAGGCAAGGCATCTGGCAGAGGAATTTCTGATTACCGCCGCAGGGCAGAAAAACAGAAACCACACAGGCGGCTTTGTGCGATTTGAAAATGTTGATTTTGCGACAGAGGAAATCCTCTTTGACCCTCAGACATCGGGAGGACTTCTTATTGCCCTTGGGGAGAGGGACGCCCTTAAAATGACTGAGGAAATGAAGAAAGAGGGAATACCTGCCGAAATTGTGGGGGAAATTACCGAAAGGCAGGATATTGAAATTACAGTGAAAGGATGAGGTTTATATGATAAAGGTAAACGCTGTGGGAGATGCCTGTCCCATTCCCGTTGTCAAGACGAAAAATGCCGTAAAGGAGCTTGGCGGGGCAGGAGAGGTTGAGATTCTTGTTGACAATGAAATAGCCGTGCAGAATATTAAGAAAATGGCTGTTCAGAAGGGCTGGGAGGCTTTTTCCGAAAGGCTTTCGGCGGACAGGTTCAGGGTTGTTATAAAGGTGGGGGAAACCTCCGCCGACAGTACGTCCGAAAAAGAGGAAGAAATCGTCTGTTCTCCTATTAAAAAAAGAGAAAACAAGGTCGTGGCAATTTCCTCCGATGTTATGGGAGAGGGAAACCGGGAGCTTGGAGAGGTGCTTATAAAGAGCTTTATATTTGCCCTTACAAAGCAGGACAGTCTGCCCGACACAATTCTTTTCTATAACGGCGGAGCAAGGCTTACCTGCGAAGGCTCTCCCGCTCTTGAGGATTTAAGGCTTTTAGAGAGTATGGGCTGTGAAATACTTACCTGCGGAACCTGCCTTGACTTTTACTCCCTTAAGGAAAGTCTTGCTGTGGGCAGCGTTACAAATATGTACGCCATAGCCGAAAAGCTTATGGGAGCAGACCTTATTATAAAGCCATGATATATCTTGACAATGCAGCCACAACACTTAAAAAGCCCGAATGTGTAAAAAATGCGGTAATAAATGCCCTCTGTAACCTTGGAAACCCATCAAGGGGAGCCTACGAGCCATCTCTTGCCGCCGCAAGAATCGTATACAGCGCAAGGGAAAGGCTTGCGGAGCTTATAGGCGCAGAGAACCCCTCCCGTATTGCTTTTGGGAGTAATGCAACCGACGCCCTTAACACAGCCATACAGGGTATACTTACTGCAGGCGACCATGTAATTACCACAGTCTGCGAGCATAATTCCGTTTTGCGTCCCCTGTATGTTATGGAGGAAAGGGGCGTAAGCCTTACAATTGTGGGAGCGGATAAAAAGGGCAGAATAAGCTATGATGAATTAAAGGGCAGCATAAGAGAAAACACAAGGGCGATTGTTTTGGGACAGGCTTCAAACCTTACGGGAAATACGGTTGATTTAAAAAGGGTTAGGGAGCTTATAGGCGGAAGAAAAATTCTGCTTGTTGCAGACGCAGCGCAGAGCTTTGGCAGCATAAGCCCGAAAGACCTTACAGCGGCTGACATAGTCTGCTTTACAGGGCATAAGGCGCTTATGGGACCTATGGGAACAGGCGGCATTTATGTCAGAGAGGGAGTAAACATAAGACCTCTTAAAACGGGCGGCAGCGGAATACACAGCTTTTCAAAGGCTCATCCGCAGGATATGCCCGAGGCTCTCGAAGCAGGAACCCTTAACTGCCACGGCATAGCGGGACTTTTGGTGGCTCTTGACTTTATAAGAGAGGTTGGAGAGGAAGAAATTTACAATAAAGAAAAGCTCCTTGCCGAAGCATTTTTACAGGGCATTTATGATATAAAGGGAATTAAAATTTACGGCGATTTAAGCGCATCTCCGAGAGTGCCGGTAGTAACCCTTAATATGGAGGGCATTTCCTCCTCCGTTCTCTGCGATATGCTCTGGACAGACTACAAAATATGCACAAGAGCGGGGGCTCACTGTGCTCCTCTTATGCACAAGACTCTTGGAACGGAAAAAAGCGGTGCAGTACGCTTCAGCTTTTCATATTTCAATACGGCTGATGAGGTTAAGGCTGCCGTTTTGGCGCTGAAGGAAATAGGTAAAAGCATTTATGATTAAAAAGCATCTTTATTGTATATTTACATTCAGAAAAACAACGGACGCAATGGCGGCGGAAAAATTATGCATAAGGGAAGGTATTCCCGGCAGACTTATTCCTCTGCCTACGGAAATTTCGGCGGGCTGCGGTCTTGCGTGGCGAATGAGCGCCGAGGAAAGCGAAAAATACAGGGATTTTGTACCGAACTATGAAAGAGCGGTCATTATGGAAATGTAGGGTGAGGGCTTATGAAAAGAAAACCTCTTATTATAGTGAGAGGAGGAGGGGATATTGCTACGGGCGCAATACACAGGCTATGGTCGGCAGGATTTTTGCCTGTTGTGCTTGAAACAGGCTCTCCCTCCGCAATAAGGCGGCAGGTTTCGGTCTGCGAGGCTGTATATGAGGGAAAAACAGAGGTTGAAAATATGACAGCGCAGAGGGCGGAGAATCTTCCGGCGGCTCTTTTGCTGGCGGAGAAAAATATTGTGCCTGTTGTAGTTGACCCAAAGGGGGAGAGCATAAAGGAGCTTTGTCCCGATGTGGTGGTTGACGCTGTGCTTGCAAAGAAAAATATGGGAACTGCCATAGATATGGCTCCCCTTACGATTGCCTTGGGTCCCGGCTTTCGGGCAGGAGTGGACGTAAGGTATGTTGTTGAAACAAAAAGAGGACACAACTTAGGAAGAATTATAATCCGTGGCTGTGCCTTTCCCAATACGGGAATACCGGGAAGCATAGAGGGTTATACCTCGGAGCGGGTCATATACAGCCCCGCAGAGGGCGTTTTTATGCCCACAAGACAAATAGGGGACGTTGTAGGAAAGGGCGATGTTATAGCCTATGTTTCGGAAAAGGGAAACAAGACTGAGGTTCGTGCCGGAATTTCCGGCATTATAAGAGGAATGCTGAGAGATGGCTTTGAAGTGACAAAGGGCTTTAAGTCAGCCGATATCGACCCGAGGATTTCCGAGCTTGAAAACTGCTTTACAATTTCAGACAAGGCAAGTTGCATAGGCGGCAGCGTTCTTGAGCTTGTGTGTGCCTATGCAAACGGAGGTATAGTATGAAGGAATTTTTCAAAATACTTCTTGACAAAATCCGTCAGGGGCGTGGGGTGATTGCCCTGTGGGTGATTTCCTCCGAAGGCTCTGTTCCGAGAGGGGCGGGGGCTTGTATGCTTGTGGGAGAAGAGGGCAGACTTTGCGGCAGCATAGGCGGCGGCAGCCTTGAATACAGAGCGATTTTAAAGGCACAGGCGCTTCTTGGCAAAAAAAAGAGCTTAAGACAGGGTTATAGTCTTGACAGCGACGGTTCGGGAGAGGTCTGCGGCGGCAGTCTGGAGCTTTTGTATTACTATGCGGATAAAAAGGATATAGAAATGGCGGAAAAGGCTCTTTCTGAAATTTCGGCAGGAAATGGCTTCAATCTGCTTCTGCCCCTTGACGATGAGGGGAAAAAGGCTGAAATAAGCTATGGTGAGGATATCCCCGAGGGCTTCTTTTGCCAAAGGCTTGGAGGAGAGAGGGTTTATGTTTTCGGCGGCGGTCATATTGCAGTACAGCTTGTACCTCTTTTAAAAAAGCTGGGCTTTTATGTGGTTCTTACGGAGGACAGAGAGGAATTTGCAGACAGAAAGCTTTTCCCCGAGGCAGATGAAATTCTTTTTTCCGACTACTCAGAGCTTGAAGGCAAGCTTGATGTAAAGAAAGAGGATTACATTGTAATTATGACAAAGGGTCATGAGGGAGATTTTGTCTGCGAAAAATTTGCCCTTTCAACGTCCGCCCACTATATAGGCGCTCTAGGCAGCAGAGCAAAGACAAATTTCGTAAACAGAAAACTTATGGAAACGGGCATACCCAAAGAGGAAATTTGCCGTATAACCGCCCCCATAGGTCTTGATATAAAAAGCAGAACCCCCGCTGAAATAGCTGTAAGCATTGCAGCGCAGCTTATATTAATAAGGAACAGCAAATAAAACAGAAAGGAAGGATTTAAAATGAATTTTCTCGAAGAAAGAATCGTAAAGGACGGAGTTGTAAAAGAAGGAAATGTGCTTAAGGTAGACCGCTTTTTAAACCACCAGATGGACATTGACCTTTTCAATGAAATGGGAAAGGAATTTAAAAGGCGCTTTGAAGGAGTGGAGATAAATAAGATTATGACAATCGAAGCCTCGGGAATAGGCATTGCCTGTATTGTGGCTCAGCATTTCGGCGTTCCCGTTATATTTGCAAAAAAGGCTCAGAGCATAAATCTTGACGGCGAAATGTACATAGCGGAGGTTGAGTCATTTACACATAAATGCAAAAATCAGGTTATAATGTCGAAAAAGCTCATAAGCCCCAAGGATAAGGTGCTTATAATAGACGACTTTCTTGCAAACGGCTGCGCTCTTCAGGGACTTATTTCAATTATTCAGGACGCAGGAGCGACTGTCGCCGGTATAGGAATAGCAATCGAAAAGGGCTTCCAGCCGGGAGGAAAAATAATAAGGAATTTAGGCTATAAGCTTGAATCCTTGGCAATAGTAAAATCAATGGACTGCGAAAAAGGCACGATTGAATTTGCCTCCTGATTGTTTTTCATAAATTTATTACATATAAAACCGGCAGGTCTGCACTATCTTAAGTATCAGCCCTGCCGATTATCATATAGCGATTAACATCCCCATGCCAACCCTCCGGCAGCATTCCCGCCAAAGCTGCGACAATTTTCGTCAACAGATTTTCTCCTTAAATCAATGTAATTATATATAGTTTTGTATGATGCAACCGAAGAATACTTTTTGTTCCTTTTGAGCTTACCGCAGGCTGTTTCGGTTCTCCTCATAAACCCTCTGCCCTACATCGGCAAAATATTCGGTGTATGCTGTCAGATCTGCTCTTTTTTGCACTACCGACCCTCGCTTTATTTCATTATATAAAGCGGATCTGTAAATTCCCAATAATTTTGCGATTCGGGTCTTTGGTATTTTCTCATTAAGCCATCTCTCAATTAATTTTCTTTATATGTTAAGTGCCTGAATTTTCTATTTTTTTATCTGTCCTATTTGATTTTAAAACGAACCGAAAAAATAGTTGAAAAAATTTAAAAAAAGTGTTGACAATGATATTTATTTGTGATATTATAATTAAGCTGTCGCGATGAGAGACAGCGTCTGAACATTGAAAACCGAATAAAAAAGACGAAATTACAACAACCCGTAATTCCAAAAGAGAATTACAAAAGCGCGTTT
>CANQXR010000087.1 GCA_947627855.1 uncultured Clostridia bacterium | reverse complement strand
CCAAGCCCCTGTATCTGATTTATGATGGTATGCCTTTTGTCTGTAAATGCGGCGATTTCCTGCCTTATCTCCTCTTCAAGAAGCATACATTTTTCAATATTCTTTTCAAAGCCGGCACCTTTGGGCGTACTGCCGCTTTTTACTTTGTCAACCGAAAGAGTCGGGGAGCCTACACTTGCGGAAAGCTCCCTCAGTCTTTTAAGCTCCTCTTTCTTTTGCTCGATCAGTATCTCCAGTCTTTCAAGCTGCCCCAGATATTCCTTGACATTCAATATAAGCCACCTCCGATTATATTTGACAAAGGTATTACTTTATGCTAATATAAGAATCGTAAATGTAGCTGTTTACATTTGAATTTACCCCCAAAGGTGACTGTATAGGGAAACAGCCGCCTTTTTATGTAGCCGGATATAAATAGCTAAACCTTCTTAAACAAACTGTTCCTTTTCTTTTTGGCATACAACTCGTCCTTGTGCTGCCTGTAATACTCGGAATTGTTCTTTATAATTCTATCCCTGTTAGCCTTATAGTAAGCTTTCTGATAAGCCTTTATCTTCTCCTTGTTTTCCTCGTAATATTTCTTACGATTTTCCCTTACATCCGCCATACGCACCCCCTATTCCGGCAAATCGATATATACAATAATCGCCTTAATCCACGGAAGCTTGTCATAGTATGGTCTGCATTCCTCCTCGCTTTCCGGCAATGCTTCAAACTTTCGTCCGAGCCAATCTGGATAGCTGTCAGAATGGTTGTATGTTGTCTTGTCCTGCTCATTTTTTCTAAATCCGTAAAGTCCTCTTGTGCTCATGTGTCCTACCATTCAAAATTTACTGCATCTACTGCGTCCTGTACTATTTTCGCAATAAACTTTTCTTTCTCCTCTTGTATCATTGTCAATGTTCTTACAGCGTGTGAAATTTTGTTGTAAAGAGGTGAATACGGGTTAAGCCCTTTTCTCCGTTCGTAGAGTATCTTAATTGCGAAAGATAAATCGTCGGTATTATTCAACTCGTTTTGTGTCCACCTGTTCATATTTCCTCCTATTCCAGCAAATTGATATATACAATATTGCCTGTAAGATAGATTCGAATATCATCTCATTTCCGTCATCGTCAAGAAGATATTCACCTCCGTTTAACGAAACACCGTCCATCGGTCTTTTTATAAGATAGCTCATTCATTTTCCTCCTCTTTAAACAGTCCGCACTTTCGGGGGCTGTTCTGACATGAATTGTGACAGCCGATTTTTTTGTAGTCGCAGTAGGAGCAACAATACTGTCCTCTGCGTCTGTCACAGTGGAATACTTTGCATTTGTTTTCCTGTATCTTTGCCTTGGGCATTGTTTGCACTCCTTTCTTTTACGGTCGATTTGTTTACATAAGGCTGAAGATATTCAGCTGGCTTTTGTCCTCTTCAAGCTTTCTGAGGGCTGACTCGCAGTTTTTTACGGCCATGTTGAAGTAGCTGTCTTTGAGTTCTATGCCTATGCCTTTTCTTCCGAGCAGTATACTTTCATATACTTCGGAGCCTATGCCCATAAAAGGTGTTAAAACTATGTCATCGGGGTTTGTCCAAAGCTCTACTGCCCTTTTGATTGTTTCAAGCTGAAGAGGGCAAATATGTTTTTCGTCCTGTTCGTCCCTTGCTCCCTTATAGTTGTTAAGTACATCTGTACGTTTTATGTCATACCAACAAGGACTGGCGTACTTTTGCCACATCTCCAAAGGAAAATCTTCCTTTGTTTTGGTTATGGGCATTCTGTCTTCGTAGTCCTCTGTCCACTTCCTGAACACAACGAGATAGTCGGGAAGTCCCTGTCTTGAATAGCTGCTGTCTTTTCTGAGCTGCTTGTAAAGCAGTCCCTGAGATTTTGTTTTCTGCATTTCAAGAACGGGGTCTGTCCATATCTGAACCTCGCTGTGATACTGCCAGCCTGCACTTTCAAAGTGTCTTATTATATCACCCCTGAAATCGTACAGCCCTGACCTGCCGTCCCTGCCCTTATATTTTACCAGCTGCTTACAGTGCACGGCGCACAATCTGCCCGGCATAGTCACTCTCAGAAGTTCGGGAATAAGAAAGTCAAACTGTGTGAAGAATTCCTCCGAATTACGGCAGTTGCCCATATCCGCCAGGTCATCGGAGTAAATATACAGGTTTGCAAAGGGCGGAGAAAATATTGAAAAATGAATGCTTTCGTCAGGCAGCTGTTTTGTTGCCCAGACGCAGTCCCCTTTATATAAAGCATATTTGTCTGTTATAACGTCCATATCTTTCTCTCCTCTATATCCATTCCGGAAGACTTATCTGTCTGTTATCCGTTTTTATTTCAAACTTATGTCCCCTTAAGCTTGCCTGCTGTATCTGCTTAACTGAGTTATACATGTTCCGGTGCATCTCGTCTTGAAGTCTGCTTTTTTTATTGACAGCATCGAGTATATACTGCTCTGTTTCCCCAAGCACTCTGAACACGTTTACATCTCGTGTCTGCCCGAATCTCCAGAACCGCCTTACTGCCTGATAATAGTTTTCATAACTGTAGTCCATTCCGCAGAATATGCAATTCCGGCAGTTCTGAAAATTAAGCCCGTATCCGAATATCCTCGGTTTTGAAATAAGTATCCTATGTTTGCCCTCTATAAAATCCATAGCGGATTTTTCCTTATACTCCGCCTTGTGGCTGCCTCTGACCTCTGTCGCTTCGGGTATATAATGCTTAAGATAGTCGGCTTCGTAATCAGTATTGCACCATATAACATACTGCTCATCGGTCCGGCTTACAATTTCAGCGCATTTTTTAGCCCTGTCCTCGGCTGTAAGCTTTTTCTCCTTGTGGAATCCCGTTGCCGAAGTATCAATCTTACGGAATAATGAGCCGCCATCGGTATCGTAAATATTGACGGGTATTACAATATCCTTTTCAATAAGCTCAGGTAGGTCAAACCCCTCATCGGAAAAGCCTATATCCGATGGTCTGCTCATGCAAACCGCCCAGGTGCTTACCCACTGCCAGAAATCCTTTACGGCATGGTTTTTGAGCCTGTATGCTCCACTGTGAGAGCTGTCGTTTATAAACCATACGGCAAGAGCCTCAGAGGACTTCATAACTCCCAGAAATTCAGCCTGATTAAGTATTTCCATATGGTCGTTGGGCGATGGTGTAGCCGTTGCCGCAAGCTTATAGGGAGTATCTCTGAATGCCTTTATTATCTTCATTTTAGTTGCTCCCATATAGCTTTTAAGTATAGAGCTTTCATCAAGCACCACTCCCACAAATCTATCAGGCTCAAAGGCATCAAGCATTTCATAATTAGTTATATTTATGCCCGGCAAAACATCAGCCTGACTGCGGCATATATGTACATCATATCCAAACTTGACACCTTCTTTCTGAGTTTGTTTGCTTACCGCAAGGGGCGCAAGTATAAGAACATCGCCGCCCGTATGCCTGCATACCTCGTCAGCCCAACAAAGCTGCTGCGCTGTTTTCCCAAGTCCGCAATCCTCAAATGCGGCAGCTCTGCCTTTCCTGAGAAAAAAAGCAACACAGGCTCTCTGAAAGTCAAAGAGTTTATTGTTAAGCCTGCTCTCCTCAACCGAAAATCCGCTTTCTTTTTCCTCTGAAACCTTGGATTTCAGAAAATCAATATATTCCATAACTGCTCCATTCAGCCTCCTTTCGTATCGTTCTTTAAAAGCTCCAAAGCCATACTGTCAAGCTCAGCCGGCGTATAACTGCGTTCAGCGAAATTTCTGAACCTGTTATCAGTCTTTTTGCCATACGCCGGAGATTTGCCGCCACCCTTTGCCATACCGCCCTTGTCCTGCTCCCTCTGAAGCCAATTGGTTATAAAGCGTTTTATGCCCTTTGGAGTTTTGCGCCTTGTAGGATTGCTGTCAAGCCA
>CANQXR010000086.1 GCA_947627855.1 uncultured Clostridia bacterium | reverse complement strand
CACATGGCAGCATAAAAAATGGCGCAACAGCCTTAAACTGCTACGCCATTAAGTCCAACTTTTGGGGGTCACCTCATAATATGCGGTTTTTTTATTTCTATAAGCAAAATATTTCTACTTTTATAAGTTCATATGAATTCAAGATATCGTGGGGATATCAAAGCAATATAATCTGTGTCTTTTCATACCGAGGTTATGTGCATCTCTCTCGTAAAAGGAATGATATATATTTCATCTTTTTTATAAATTATTGATTTTCAAATTGTAAAAAATTTGAATATGTGTTATTATATACATAGTTAGCTGTTTACACAGGAAAAGCGGCGGTCTAAAAGGAGGTAATTTTATGAGTCTGAGAAGAAGCGGCGTATTGATGCATCCATCATCATTTTATTCGCCTTATGGTATAGGGGATCTGGGAGAGGGTGCATACAGATTTATAGATTTTCTTGAAAAGGGAAAACAGACACTATGGCAGATTTTGCCTTTGAGCCATGTGGGATATGGAAACTCGCCATATTCTAGCTATTCGGCATTTGCCTGCAATCCTTGGATCATTTCACCTGACAAGCTAGCAAATGACGGGCTTCTGGGAAATGAGGATTTGAGGAATATACCATATTTCAAGGCTGGCAAGGTGGAATATGAGAAGGTTATGGATTATAAAGAAAAGCTTTTCAGAAAGGCATTCCATATGTTCAATATGTATGCCGACAAAAAGCCATTTAAAAAATTCTGTGAAGAAAATGCATTCTGGCTTGACGACTATGCCCTTTATATTTCCATAAAGAATCATTTAATCAACGAACGAAAAACTGGCGGCATACTTAAAGATCTTATGTCATTTGCAAGCAGGGCAAAATCATATCTAAGAGACCATGAAATTCTGGATCAATTTTATGGCGCTGCCTTTGCTTCATTTCCGGACGAGCTTTTAGACCCTACCGAAGAGGTAAAGGCAAGGTGGAGGTATAAGCTGGCGGAAGATATTGAGTATTATTCATTTTTACAGTATGAATTTTACAGGCAATGGAGTCAGTTGAAAAAATATGCAAACAGCAAGGGTATTGAAATTATAGGTGATATGCCGATATTCATTGCTGCTGACAGTGCTGATGCTTGGCTCAACAGGGAGTTGTTTCACTACAACAGTGAGGGCTTTCCCGACAAGATAGCCGGAGTTCCGCCCGATTATTTTTCAGAAACAGGTCAGCTTTGGGGCAACCCTCTGTACAGATGGAAAAAGCATGAAGAAACCGGATATGAATGGTGGGCAAACAGAATAAAGCAGACGCTCAGGTTTGTTGATATTGTCAGAATAGATCATTTCAGAGCCTTTGAAAGCTATTGGGAAATCACTGCTCCTGCAAAAACTGCCGAAAAAGGCGTTTGGAAAAAAGGTCCCGGAAGAAAATTCTTTGACATTATGTTTTACAAGCTCAACGGGCTTCCCATAATTGCAGAGGACTTGGGAGATCTCAATCCCGAAGTACACAAGCTCAGAGATAGTCTGGGGCTTGCGGGAATGAAGGTTTTACAGTTTGCGTTCAACAGCGGCTGTGAAAATGATTTTCTTCCGCATAATTTCAGAAACACGAACTGGATAATTTATCCGGGAACCCACGACAACAACACAACAATAGGCTGGTGGAAGGAAGCGGGTGAAGAGGAAAGAAAATATGTCAAGGACTATCTCAGAGTCAGCGGAAACGACATAGCATGGGACTTCATACGCCTCGCATTTTCTTCAATTGCAGATACTGCGATCATACCTATACAGGACGTGCTTTGTCTGGACGAAAATGCCAGAATGAACATACCGGGAAAGCCCGATGGAAACTGGGAATTCAGAATAGGCAAGGACGATCTGACAGACGGATTTGCGGACGGGCTTAAATATCTTTCCGAACTATACAACAGAAACAACATCGATTAATACATTATTCCGGCAAGACGCTGAGTCGGTTCCTGCCGGATTTTTTTGATATAAAGGAGAAAATATGACAATAAGAAAAATGAAAGCCGATGATTATTCGCAGGTATACAGACTATGGCTATCATGTGAGGGAATGGGACTTTACTCCGGTGACGATTCTGAATACGGAATAAGTATGTTTTTAAAATGCAATCCCGACACCTGCTTTGTGGCAGAAACTGACGGCAAGATTGTCGGTGTGATTTTAGTGGGAACAGACGGGCGCAGAGGATATATATATCATACGGCAGTAGATATCAATTACAGAAGAATGGGAATAGGAAAAAGGCTTGTCTGTGCTGCTATGGATTCTCTCAAAAGTATGAATATTGCGAAAGCGGCTCTTGTGGTCTTTTCGGAAAATGAACAGGGCAATGCCTTTTGGGAAAAAATGGGGTTTTATGTCAGAAATGACCTTATATACAGAGATAAGGCTCTGGTTGAAATGACAAGAATACATACCTGACAGGCTGCTCGACTTTTTTGAAGCATCATAGATGCTTCAAAAAAGCCGACCATCGGGGAGCGCCGCCCGAACCGCCTATGGCGGTTCGGGCGGCGCTCCCCGATGGTCGGGGGCAGGTGACGGGTGGGGCAAAGGAACAG
>CANQXR010000085.1 GCA_947627855.1 uncultured Clostridia bacterium | reverse complement strand
ACATGGCAGCATAAAAAATGGCGCAACAGCCTTAAACTGCTACGCCATTAAGTCCAACTTTTGGGGGTCACCTCAAATCCGAGCTTTTTTGTTTTGTTGAATTTGTGGGTTTTGTCAGATTATGCTGCCTTTGGAAATTACGGCGGGCTCTTCGGGGGTTCCCTTGATTACTTTGCCGTCGGAGATCTGAACTTCCTTATCGAGTATAGCATATTCTATAACGCAGTCTTTTCCGATGTGGGTTGATTCAAGCACTATGGAATTTTTAACAACAGCGCCTTCGGATACCTTAACCTTACGGAAAACAACGGAATCCACTATTGTGCCGTCGATAATTGTTCCGCCTGAAATAAGCGAATGCTTTACATTTGCCGATACATTATATTTAACCGGCGGGTCGTCCTTTGGTTTTGTATATATGTAAGGCTCTGTAAGCAGAAGCTTGCGGGTGTCTTTATCGAGGAACTTCATATTGGCGTCAAAATAAGCCTTTGTGCTGTTGAGAGTTACCCAATAGTGTTTATATTCAAAACCGTAGATTTTAAGTGTGTCCTTGCCTGCCATTATTATGTCCTGAACAAGGTTATATTTGCCTTCGGGGATCTTCTTTTCGAGCATATCGATAAGCACATCACGGCGCATAACGTAAATGCCCATTGAAGCGGTGGTTCCCTTGGGATTTTCGGGCTTTTCTTCAAATTCTACAATTCTTCCGTCATCGTTCATGGCGATTATGCCATAGCGCTTAGGCTCTTTGCTTGTTCCTTTAAGATCCTTATAAGCTATGGTTATATCTGCGCCCTTTTCCTCATGATAGTTTACTATATCGTTGAAATCCATCTTATAAATGCCATCACCTGATGCAATAACAACATAAGGCTCATTGGATTTCTTGAGATAGCTTATATTCTGATAGATAGCGTCCGCCGTACCTCTGTACCAGTTCTGATCCTGTCCGCTGGGATAGGGTGAGAATACGAAAAGACCGCCTTTTTTAGAGCCGAAGTCCCACCATTTTGAAGCCGAAATATGATCCTGAAGGGAGCGAAGATTATACTGAGTAATAACAGCAACCTTGTTTATGCCCGAATTCGTCATATTTGAAAGTGAAAAGTCAATGGCTCTGTAACTGCCCCCGATGGGCATTGCGGCAACTGCTCTTTCCTTGCATAAGTCGCCCAATCTGTCGGAATTACCTCCGGCAAGAATAATACCTATGGCCTTCATTATAATTCCTCCTTCTCAACCACGCATGATTTTCCGCTGGGAAGCTCGCCGTTTTCATAGTCGGAAGCCTTTGAAACTCCGTAGATAACGCAGTTTTTGCCTATTTTAACTCCCTCGGGAACATATGAATTCTGTCCTACAACGGTTATGCCTGTGTTATAAATATTCGGCTTGTCCTCATTGACATTGTTTTCGCCTACGCCCATAGTTACGTTTTTATCGATCACGGAGTTCTGGTCGATAATGCTCTTATAAATTTTGGAGCCTGCCTTTACAACGCAGTTTTCCATAATAATGGAGTCATGGACTTCTGCGCCCTCCTCTACAAGCACGTCTTTGGAGATTACCGAGTTTTTGACTGTGCCGTATATCTGACAGCCCTCGGAAATAAGTGAGCGTGAAACCTCACCGTCCGCAGCCGTAAACTGAGGCGGCTGATGATCGTTCTTAGTGTAGATCCTCCAGAATTTTTCATAGAGGTTGAATTCGGGAACGGTGTCGATAAGCTCCATATTTGCTCTCCAATAGGAATCGATCGTTCCTACGTCCTTCCAATAATCCTTGAATCTCCATGCATAGAGAACACAGCCCGAATTAAGGAAGGCGGGTATTATATGCATACCGAAGTCGGAGTCTGCATGGATCTTATTGTCGGCAATAAGAGCTTCTCTCAGCTTTTCCCATGTAAATATGTATATACCCATAGAAGCAAGATTACTCTTCGGATTTGCGGGCTTTTCTTCAAACTCGTAAATCTTGTCGTTTTCGTCTGCATTCATAATGCCGAAACGGCTTGCTTCGTCCCAAGGAACCTCCATAACGGCTATGGTGCAGTCGCAGCCATTCTTTTTATGGAAGCTGAGCATTTCGGAATAGTCCATTTTATAGATATGGTCGCCGGAGAGAATAAGCACATATTCCGGATTATAGTGGTCTATATAGCTTATATTCTGATAGATTGCGTTTGCCGTGCCGGAATACCAGTCGCCTGCTTCGCCGGTTTTCTGATGGGGAGCAAGAATGGTTACGCCGCCGTTCAGTCCGTCAAGATCCCACGGAGTACCTATGCCGATATGCTGATTGAGTGTAAGGGGCTGATATTGAGTAAGAACGCCCACAGTGTCCACACCCGAATTAATACAATTACTTAAAGGGAAGTCAATAATCCGATATTTACCTCCGAAAGCAACACCGGGCTTTGCCTTATCGGTTGTAAGCACACCCAGACGACTGCCCTGTCCGCCGGCTAAAAGCATAGCCAACATTTCTTTTTTGCGCATTATTATCACCTCTTGAAGATATTTAAAATATTTACCTTTCATTTATTGTATCACATTATTTAGTAAATTACAACAATGAAAATCAGTTTTTTTAAATTTATTTGTGAAAAATTAGCAAGTAAAATGTCAGAGGGCGAAAAATTTTATATAAAACAATGATAATAAAGTATAATGTTAGTGTAAAATAATTCTGGGAGATTTTGAGGTATGTGATAGATTAAGACGTATCTATGGAAATTTCGACAAGCCACCTTCCTCCTCCGGAGGAGGAAGGTGAAAAATA
>CANQXR010000084.1 GCA_947627855.1 uncultured Clostridia bacterium | reverse complement strand
TCAGGAACACAACCTTAGTCTAAGCCATCGCAAAACAATTATAGCATTTATTTTCACCGAGGTAAAGGGCAAGCCGCAATTGCGGTGGCTGGGTTTACCTCCGGCTCAAAATCTAAGAACACAACGGTCATTAGATTTTAATTAAAACGCGACAATTAAAGTTGCAATTTTTAGGAAATTACAATTTTAACAAAAATATTGATTTTAATGAAATTTTTTTGTATAATTATATTAAATTTTGACAAAATCGGCGTAAACCTATTATATGGCTTATAAGGGAACAATCGGCTGCAAGCCAGAAAATGGCGTGCCGGAAAGCAAATGATCAATATGCTTTGCCGGGAAAACCTGATATAAGATCTATCAAGACGTCCGGAATAATGGGCTTACCTGAACAAAGTCAAAAAATAATTGAGAATCCACAGGCTCATTTTGCCCTTGCTTATGCAGTAACCACTGCTAAAATCTTTCCTGTAAAAGACTTTTATCAGAACATGGAAAGCGTATAAGCTGGCAATTTGCTTGACGATTTGGAAAATTGATGTTTTTTTCAACAGAAAAAAACGTGGACAGATAATGTCCATATATATTTGATATAATAAGCATATATCCAAAAAAATTTGTCTGAAAGAAGGGTCGTTCCTTGGATAAAAAAATTCACAGGATCATCAGTTTATATGACCGCCTGATAAATGGCGAGATTTTGGTTAAGGCGGATGAGGCTAAAAGACACGGAGTTAATGAAAAATCTATTCAAAGGGATATCAATGATATACGGGCACATTTTGCCGATGAAGCGGAATATAATCGGGAGCTTATATACGATCGGAGCAAGAAAGGATATGTTCTGATACAGAATTCCCAAAAATCTCTGACAAACAGTGAGATATTTACTGTTTGCAAAATCCTTCTGGAGAGCCGTTCCCTGACAAAAAAAGAAATGTTTCCCATTATAGATAAGCTGCTTAAATGTTGTGCGCCATATAAAAATTACCTGCAGGTTGCAGATTTGATCAGTAATGAGAAGTTCCACTATCTGGAACCTCATCATGGGCAAAAGTTTGTGGAAGATATGTGGGATATAAGCAGCGCAGTCTATGAACACCGTCTTATGCGTATTCGATATCAGAAGCTGAAGGAACCCGATAAGGTGATGCGTCTGATCCAACCGGTAGGAATCATGTTTTCAGAATATTATTTCTATTTGTGCGCATTTATATGTGCCGGTGAAGAAATGCCTGATGTTCCAAAGAGACCTTTCCCGACAATATATAGAATAGACAGAATTGCTGAATACGAGATATTGTCAGAGCATTTCCGTGTTCCTTATGCAGATCGTTTTCAGGAGGGAGAATTCAGAAAAAGGATACAGTTTATGTTCGGCGGCGAACTCAGGACTATCAGATTCAAGTATAAAGGAGTGAGCATCGAATCTGTTCTTGATCGTTTCCCCACTGCGGAAATTATAGGACATGACGAGAGCGGCTGGACAATAAAAGCCGAGGTTTATGGTGACGGTGTTGACATCTGGCTCAGAGGGCAGGGAGATATTGTTGAAGTAACAGATGGAGGAAAGTTGACATGAGCTTTTTTAATGATGACTTTATGAGCTTTATGGGCTATCGGTATATGTTGATGGACGAGGCTGTTTCAGAGTGTCTGTCGGCGGCTAATCGTAGGGAAACTACAATCAGCATTGACCGCGGCGACTTTACCGATGATGAACTCAGATACATAGAAAAAGAAGTGCGGAGCAGACTCGGCAATGGAGTTTTTATAGAGAGTGTAAGGTCTTCTTCAGGCTCAGATGATGATGTTCTTTTTCGTGGATAAGCTCATCTGTTTCAGGAGTTTTCCGCTTATTTATTTTTTGTCAATATCAAAATCGACATCGGGAAAATAATCCGCCTGCTCTTTCAACGCATTTTTTGGCCGATAATATAACTTTGACAGATTTTCGTTTCCTTTGTTAGGAGCAGAAATTTTTTTAAAAAATGTCACGGATTTGTTAAACAGCTGCTCGTATTTTGGGGTTGTTATTTTACGTTCCTCCTCAAGCTCATATTCCTTATCTGCGCTGCAGACATTTCTGTATTCTGACCTTTCAGGTAATCATACAGATTTTCTTTCAGAGTATCCATAAAAAACTTCTCCTTTCCCCTCTTGTGTAAGCGGCTGCCTTTGTTTACTATGCTATAGGATAACATAGTTTCTAGTTGAGTATTTCTGTTTCTGTTTCTATTTTTTTGTATTCGAGCCAGTATTTGTGGCGGAAAGCATATTCTCTTTCTTCAAGACCCGTTGAGGAGTTTTTAATATAATTTCCCGTGAATGTTCTCTCGGCTACGGGAGTAATTATTCTTGCTTTGCCTTTAATTTTGCCGTAAAGCTCCGAAAGCTTGTCGGTTGGAAAAACAACCGCATATACGTCTATGTCTTCCGATATTATTTCCTCAATATTGTTTACGGTTTTTTCAAACTGCACGATTTCAATATCGCCGAAATGCTTTCTTATTGAGGCAAGCTGATCCTCTGTCATATAGTGCCTCGATACCCATAAAAGCTTCATATATTTCATCTCCTTTTTAATTTGCGGTGCATATGTTTTCAAGGCGGTCAAGCCCTGTTATTATGTTATTTTTTATATTATCAATAGATATTTCCAGCTGACCATTCGCTAAAATTTCGCCATATTTCCGGTCAGCATAAAACCTGCCGTTATCCCCTAACAATGTTTCATTCTGATTAGCATGATTTATCATATTGCGAACTGTTTTTATATATACATAATCGTATAATATATTTT
>CANQXR010000083.1 GCA_947627855.1 uncultured Clostridia bacterium | reverse complement strand
ACAAAATAATCATCTCTTTTGGACCTTTTAAAATCCTTTAAGCAGTCGCACCTCTCCCCGGGGTCTAAATTAGCCCCACAGTGCGGACAAGTCACGTAATAAGACATATTCATAACACCTCCTTTCAAGTAAAAAAATTATTTTGTTATTTCGGAAACATTCTCATTTTTACCCGCCCACTGCTCAGCCATAGCCTTTGCTATACCAGGAAACGTTTTGAAGCGTTCTTTGCTATGATTGCTTCCTAACCAGTGTATTCTTGTCCGTTTTTTTATCGGTAAAGTCATCATATATTCATAAACATTATCTGTTTCTGAAAGCTTTGGAAGCCCTTTAAGCCACAAGCAGGTTTTCTTTTGTTCAGGGTGACCAAATTGAAATGGATTAATAATCTGATCAGGTTTACGATAATATGTTGACATTCTGCCAACAGGATTTTCAATGGCAATTCTATCACAATCTGCATTCACAAATTTCATGAAAAAATCACGTGCTTTATATTGTAATTCAATTGGCTTTAATCCCTCTGCAAACCATCTTGCCCCACTTACACATAAATGTGTACATGGCGGAAACGCTATTAACATATCCCATTTTTCATAGATCTTATGAAGTTTACCATCCATTGTCTTAAATTTGCAAAACCCATTGAGCAGCGGTAATACGTTCTGCATAATGTGCCATTCCGGATGTCTGCCCGACGGTTCAACTATGTCACAACTATACGCTTCGTGCCCTGATTCTCTCATAGCTGCGCATACCGTCTGACTTTCTTCGCAAGCTATAAGTATTTTCATTATTACTCCTCCTCGTTAAAAATAACAAATGCCAGTGCCTCAATTTACGAAAGCCTCTCAATAACTATGTCCTTGATATCTCCGACCGCCTACATAACTTCCGTAAGATTTGTTCCTATTACTATGCAATTTCTCCTTAGTCCTTAATGATTTCATATATATAAGCATTATGATACTTGCCGTTTTTGTCTTTTACGGTGTCACACAGTTCTATTTTCCTGCCACCATACTTTTGACAAAACTTGTCATAACTGCGCTGAACAGGATTTCCGCCTATCATCCGCCACCCTATTCTGTGATGTCTTTTTATTAATTTTGTCATTTCAGCATATATATCTTTTCCAATGGTATAACTGCCTTTGCAGAAAGAGTAAAGCCCGAAATTCTGAACGCAGTCGTTACAAAAATCTATATTATGTTTAAAGTAGCCTATAACATTCTTTTTGCTGTCTACTATGGCATATTCAAAAGATCCATCAGTACATTCATTATGGATTGTGGGAATCCAGTTATTATAAAAGTTTTCTGAATATAACCCCATTTCTTCAGAGTACATATTTTTAGCGAAAAGTTCTTCTATTTCTGCTTTATATGCTAAAGCCGGTACTAACATTTTTCCTCACCTCCTTAAAACCTCATATTCCTAATCTTAGGACAAGAGCCGATTCCACCCTTAAACAATTCCTCAGGCAGTCGCCTGTAATTATCCCTTTCAAGGCAAGTATCTTTGAATTCACATTTGGAACAGTCGCAAAGCCTGAGAACCAACTCCCGTTCCTCTCTGTCGCTTAATGACCTACTCATTTGTGGTTTTCTCCAATAACCTCATGACTGTGCCACCTTTTTTGCCTTTTTGCTGAAGAGCGATGGTCTTTCAAACTCCTTTGGTTCATTTCGGGGCGTAGCTATTTCAAGTCGGGTATATTCCGTTTCAGCGGAAACCTCCGCCGCAAGCTTAGGGATTTTATTTATAATGTCCCTCACAATGATTGCACTGTCTGCTTCATCGTAACGGATTTCCTTGTATATAAGCGTTCTGTCCTTTGCCTTTATATCCCTTTTCTTGATAAATATATCTGCGCTGTAAGCCTTTCTGCAAACACTGACACTGAGCAGATCCAAGTAATCAAAGGAAATGTCTATAAGCTCTGCAACCGCCTTTTTCAGTTCCTTGTCCACGTCAGTTTTGTATGTAAAATATGCAAGGATAGGTTCTGTTTCCTTTCCCACAGCAGCTGCTATGTTGGATAAGCGCCTCGTAACCTCTCTGAGCTTCTTGGCTCCACTTCTGTCATACTCAACTCTGAAATGCTCCAGATCAGACTTCTCTCCCTCCGTCGGATTTGCTATGCCAATAAATATAAGCTCTTCATCAGGATATCTGTATTCGGTAATACTCAAAAGCCCTGCATAATCAAAAGCCACGTCCGACAGCTCCTTTGCTGCCTTTTTAAATTCTTTACTTATCATTTTTTACTCTCCTCTCCGACAGCTTCGTCTTTTAGCACTTTCAAAATTTCACTTTTAACCATACCCAGTGTCGTATCAATAAAATCTTCCGCAGGATTAATTTCAATCATCTCCGCAAGTTTTTTAAATACCGCAGGTAAAGCTTTGAGAAGTATGTAAAAATGAATAACCGGACCTGCCCCAGTATTATCAATAATGGTTACGTTCTGTGTGCCTTTCGGCATATCTACCAGCATTTGAATGTGATTTTTTGTCAAAAAATTGTCCATAATTTCTCCAAACTTATCAAGAGTAAGTTCACTCATATTCTTTGTTCTCCTTTCTTTCCGACAGCTCTGCAATCTTCCTTGCCGCCTTTGCTGCCACCTTCCAGAGATCATAGCCAACAGCGCCCAACCACGTCAAAAAAGGACTATTTCTATCAGTGCAGTTGTCTTTTACTCTGTCCCAACGTATAGGGCACAATTTGCAGTCCTTATTCGCATATTCGCAGCAGTAAGAGTTTGAATCCGGAAAGTTTGAATCCGGTATATCTTCCTCTTCTATCCCCATCGCCTTAAAATAATCCGATTCTAATACAACCCTCTTCTGCTTCTCAGTTTCCTCAGCTATCCACCGCCACATTTTTCTGTGACGACTGACAGCTTCTTCCCTCGTAAGTTCCATTTTTCTCCACTCCTCGTATAATATGTTTATAGCATTAATAATAATTATAAAAATTAGTTGATTGGTTTGATTGTGCCCATGATATA
>CANQXR010000082.1 GCA_947627855.1 uncultured Clostridia bacterium | reverse complement strand
TGTGCTTCTGAAATCCTATGCCCGTATTAACTCATTAATTTCCTGATAAATTCTCCCAGAACAACTTGACACAATCCAGATTATAGTATGAGTTGACTATAATATTTTTTTGATGTATTATTAATTACACAATTATAGGAACTTATTAAGGGAGGAAATATAAAAATGTCAATTGAAAGAGTAAGGGAATATTTCAAAAAATACGGTATCGAAAACAATATAAGGGAATTTGAAACCTCCAGCGCCACAGTTGAGCTTGCTGCAAAGGCTCTCAACTGCGAAGAATGCAGGATTGCAAAAACCATGTCCTTTCATCTTAAAGACAAGGTCATACTCGTAGTAACGGCAGGAGATGTTAAAATCGATAATAAAAAATATAAGGCAGAATTTGGAGCAAAGGCAAAGATGCTTAGTTATGATGAAGCTGAAAGCCTTGTCGGGCATAAGGTCGGCGGAGTATGTCCCTTTGCGGTAAATGAAGGGGTAGAAGTATATCTTGATGAATCTCTCAGACGGTTTGATACGGTTTTCCCCGCTTGTGGAAGCTCCAATTCGGCAATAGAGCTTACCCCGGATGAAATTGAAAAATATTCTGACTGCAAAAAATGGGTAGATGTTTGTAAAGCCGCAGTATAGATATAACACTTTTCATATGCGTCGGAGGCACTTTATAAAAGCTGAATCCGACACAGAATCGGAGCGGCGAGGTCAGCAGCGACGCAGGAGCAGCTGACCTCGCCCTTATGGGTCCCATCTTTATGCATCGTCATTTGACGATGTATAAAGATGGGGCGCAACGTGGTTATTCTACAATAACGAGGCTATGCTGCGGTGTATTTTATAAGCAACATCGGGCTTATTCATTGTATAAAGATGTATTCCGTCTACACCTTGTGTAAGGAGATCCACAATCTGATCTACGGCATATGCTATGCCCGCATCGTGCATTGCTTCGGGTCTGTCCTCATATTTGTCCATAATACGTCTGAATTTGGTGGGTAGACTTGCGCCGCATAAGCTTACCATTCTTTCAATCTGAGATTTGTTGACGACAGGCATAATTCCTGCTTCAATAGGCACGTCAATGCCTGCAAGAACACATTTTTCTCTGAATCGATAGAAGCATTCATTGTCAAAAAACAATTGAGAAATAAGATGGGAACAGCCTGCATCTACCTTTTTCTTAAGATTCTTTATATCTTCAACAGCGTTTGAGGATTCAAAATGAACTTCGGGATAGCATGCACCGGAAATATCAAAGTCGCCGTTTTCCCTGATAAAAGCAACAAGATCGTCTGCGTGCCGGAAATCCTTGCTGAGCGGTATATCCGGATTAAGATCCCCTCTGAGAGCAAGTATATTTTCAATTCCGTTGCTTTTGAATTCATCAAGCAAAACCTTCGCTTCTTCCTTGCTCAGCCCTATGCAGGTAAGATGAGCAACCGCCTCTATGCCGTATTCATGCTTTATTGTCTTGGCAACCTGTAATGTTTTTTCAAAATTTTCACTTCCGCCTGCACCATATGTAACACTTATGAAATCGGGCGAAAGGGGCTTAAGTCCGTCAAGTGTTTTATATACCTGACTCAATGGCGCATTTCTTTTCGGAGGGAAAACCTCAAACGAAAAAACCTGTTTTTGTCTGAATAGATCTTTTATTTTCATATTACACACATCTTTCCTTTTTAATAATAAAAATTTATCTGAACACCTGCCTTTCAAACCATCAAAGATGGTTTGAAAGGCAGGTGTTGCGGGGGCAGGGGGGCGAACAGCCGGGGGAAAACGAAGCCCGCGGGGCTTCGTTTTCCCCCGGCTGTTCGCCCCCTGCCCCCGCAACACCGCAGTATAGTCGGCAATCCGAATATAAGTATGTTCAATTTAAGTATATCAGACAATGCAATTACTTTCAAGTTCTAAAATATTATGTATTGGTATAGCTAAAAGCTATATCAATACATATAAAAACAGTCCGCTTCAATTGTACAGAAATATACAAAAAGCAGACCGTTAAAAGACTGTTTTGGGAAACACTTTAAATTACTTT
This sequence comes from uncultured Clostridia bacterium, assembly GCA_947627855.1. Taxonomy (GTDB): domain Bacteria; phylum Bacillota; class Clostridia; order Lachnospirales; family CAG-274; genus JAJQCI01. The sequence goes on along the minus strand of CANQXR010000082.1, from coordinate 1,285 downwards.
GCTGTCGCCTAACTATTTCAAACTCAATTTAAAATCCAAAGGATTTTTTGCAGGAATTCAGAATATCGATCACCTTAAGCTGCTGAGGACAGGCATTTTCACATTGTCCGCAGGCTATGCAGTCTGAGGCTGCTCCGCCTGCTGCAATCGCATTATCGTAGTCGCTTTTGCCCTCTTTAAGCTTTCCCCATATAAGCTGTTTATTACGTGCGGCAAATATCTCCGGTATAGGTATCCTCATAGGGCAGCCATCTGTGCAGTAGTGACAGGCAGTACAAGGAATGGCTTTTATACCGTTTATTGCCTCCTGAGCCTTCTTTATAGCAAGCTGTTCGTCACTGTCAAGGGGACTGAAATTCTTCATATAAGAAATATTATCTCTCATCTGCTCAATATTCGACATACCGGAAAGAACCGTTATTATGCCGTCCAGGGACGCAGCATATCGTATTGCCCAGCTTGCAAAGGATGCATTGGGATCAGCCTGTCTGAATATGATCTGTACCTCTGACGGAGGATTTGCAAGGGCGCCGCCCTTTACAGGTTCCATAACCACAATGGATTTGCCGTGCTTTCTTGCCATCTCATAGTTTTCTCTCGCCATAACACTGCCGTTTTCCCAATCGGAATAGTTTATTTGCAGCTGAACAAACTCTGCGTCCGGGTGAGCCGTCAATATTTCATCAAGTATATCGGGCGAAGCATGGAAAGAGAATCCCCAATGCTTTATAAGCCCTTTTTCCTTCTGATCCTTAACAAAATCCCATATATGATATTTGTCATATGTTTTATAATTTCCGGCTTGCAGAGCATGGAGCAGATAATAGTCAAAATAGCCTGCCCCGGTGCGCTCAAGACTTGTGTAAAACTGCTGCTTTGCTGATTTTTCATCATGGGCGCCCATCCATGCGCAAAGTTTTGTGGCGAGCGTATAGCTTTCTCTCGGATATCTGTCTACAAGTGCTTCTTTTGCGGCTCTCTCAGACTCTCCGCCATCATATACATATGCAGTGTCGAAATAATTAAGACCGGCAGCCATATACATATCAACCATGGTCTTTACCTGTTCAATATCGATTTTACCTCTGCTCTTGGGCAGCCGCATAAGTCCGAAGCCCAGCTTCGGCGTGCTTTCTCCAAAATATTTTTCCATAAACATACCTCCCTTTGATAAATGTAAACTATATAACTTGCTTTTGCAAATAATAAACGGTTTAGCCACTCTGTTCCGGGGCGTTGGGGGCGGGGCAAGTCAGGGGGACGAGGAACGGACGGCATGCCGTCC
>CANQXR010000081.1 GCA_947627855.1 uncultured Clostridia bacterium | reverse complement strand
CGTAACTATATTTAGCCATTAAAAACTGACCCCCTTGTCGTTAGATTTTGGTCCAACTTTTGGGGGTCAGTACAAAATTATGTTTTTTTATTCTGCATTAATCTTTAATGAATATTCTTGTTAAAGAGTTGGGAACAATTTAATTAAAGCAAACGCCGAACTTATGACAAGACAGCGCTAAGAGAATGAGCAAAAACAAAAGGCTCCCTCAGAAACCTGAGAAATATAAAAACGATAATCACAAAAGAATGGCATAAGGGCTTATAGTAAGGTGCCCCCAAAAGGTTAGTATTAATGAAGCAGCAGTTTATGGCGGCTGCGCCATATAGTCTGACTTTTGGGGGTCGCTGTAATTTCTGATTATGTCCGTATCATCTGAATTTTTCTTTGTATTCCGAATAGGATAGAGATGGGGAATTGTTGAAAATTCTTGAATCGGTTACATCGGAAATGAATAATATATAGTTTCCCATATCCTTTTCTTCCATCACCTTTGCAGAAATAAATGAGTTTGAATAGCTGTTGAGATAATATATGCCGTTTGCGCTGCGCTCCACTATGGCGTTATCGGTAAATTTATCCTTTTCCTTGCCGGTTTCTTCACCGAAATGACTTATGGTTTCTTCAGGCACGTCCTCTGTAAGTACGGTCAGATTGAATCTTCCTGTTTTTTTTATTATTTCGCAGGTTTTTGAATCCTTGCTGACGGAAACAATGAACCTTGCCGGTTCTTCAGAAATCTGCATTGCCTTGCTTATAATACAGCCATCGTCATAGGCTCCATCTCTTGCTGACAGCATATATATTCCGCCTTCTATATTTTTTACGGCGTCTGTGTTCATAAAATCAACTCCTGACATATTTTGATATTAATGCGGCGATGCGGCGGTGTCGGGGGCAAAAAGCAGCGGCTCCGCCGCTGCTTTTTGCCCCCGACGGTCCGCCTGTTTTCCCGTTTCATTTGAAACGGGAAAACAGGCGGAGCAGCCTCTTATTTTTATTATAACCCGATTATACCGCCTTATTCTGCAAGTACAGTATCGGCAATTACTTCCGCCAGAGCCTCACACGCATTATATTCCTCCTCAACGGTGTTGGTCTGTGCGCCAAGCTCGATCAGGGTCGACAAAGGTTTCATATGCAGTGAATATCTGTAAGCATTCAGATATATTTTTCTCGCAAAGCCGGGATAAAGGGAATCGGCATTTTTTTTCATACGATAGCTGAGAGCAAGATTGGTTTTAACATAGGGATTTTCAAGCCCTTCGGCATCCTGCAAGACGCCGTTTTTGTATATTTTGCAAAGTCCGTTAAAAAACATGACCTGAGCGGCCGGCTTGCCGTTTATCTCCGTTACAAGCCTTGTTCCCTCTCCGACACCATCTCTGTGCAGATCTATTACCATATCAATGGATTTGTTCTTTTTGAGATATTGTCTTATTACAGGCTCCATTCTTTCATAAGCTCCCATAATGGTAAGCTCTCCGTCAACGTAGTCAAACTCGTCTGTTACATGGAGAGTGCCTATGCCGTATTCATCTTCAAGAATCTGACAAAGCCTGTCGCCTACGCCTACAATGGTATCTTCCCTGACACCTTCTCTGCTGTCTGCAAATGCTTCGTGTGAATGAGTGTGGAAAACCAGAATTTTAGGTTTATTCTTCTTTGGCTTTATTGTCAGGTTTTCCTCCTCAAAGTCCTTTACATTAAAAAGTTCGGGACTCATGCCGGTTTTGCCGTCAACTATATAATATTCCTCCTTAAGCTTTTGGAGATCCGTAGTATTTTCCTCTTCTTCCTCCGAAAACAACAGCCCCGGATTAAAAATCAGTGTAGGATTAGCAACCAACAGACCCTCTGCGCCATTGGATATGAATTTGTTTATCGCAAATATAAACAGTATTATAAATATAAAAAACAATATCAGTTTTTTTCCACGTTTTCTTCTTGATCTGCTATAACGTCTTTTGCGCATAAAAACCTCCGCTTAAGAAAGAGCATTTCATTCCGACGAATATTTGACTATATATTTTATGTCTGTAAATTTGTTTAATTCCTATGAAAATATTTTTTAATTGAACATAAGATTCATGTATAAATCATCACAGTCATTTTTATAGAAATATGCCATTCCAAAATCTTTGCCTTTTCCTACTCCTCTTATGATTCCCTCATTGAAATTTTTGATGCTCATAATTTTTTTTGCTGCAATTTCACAAAGCTCTCCCATTCCCTCGTCAAAGAATATACTGCCGTTTTCAACCGAGTAAAAGCAATATCCTTCAAGCTTGTCATTGTCATAAACTCCCAGAACTCCGCCGTCTGATTTTTCAAACATACGGATCTGACTGTCAAAATAAGCGGCGCTTCTTAAAATATGCGGTCTGTCTGAAAAAGAACGCTCATAGACGCTCTGAAGCTCTTCACCACGGGGAGCCGCAAAAATATATCCATCGGGAATGCTGTCACATTTTATTACACTTTCTTCAACATAAAAACACGTTTTATATCCGTATTGTCTGTAAAAATCGAAAAGCCCCTTGTTTCTGGGAATAAGTATTGATGCCGCCCTGTCTTTTTTTCTGTCATTTATATGAGAAAAATCAAGTATATTTCCGCATATTCCTCTGCCTCTGTAATCGGGATGCGTTCCTACGCCGTAAAGATATGTTGCGCTTCCTATGCCTGAAATTATGTATTCAAGCTCCATCGCCATACCCACAATGTGCCTGTCCTCGATACATATAATGGTATTTTTTGGCTCAAAGAAATTCTCAAAAAAATATTGCACAAACTCCTCCTCGTTGGGAAAACAGATGTTGAATAAACTCAGTATTTCATTTGTGTCCTTTTTTTCAGCATATTTTAACATTTATAATATCCCTCATATGTTTCGCCGAGAAATTCGGGGTGGTATGAAAGCTTTGACTTTCTTAAGCCCTCGATACCCATATCTTCCTCCCGGTTTATATATTTATAGGAAGTAAGATTTCTTTTGGCAAATTCATTGTTGATTATCTGATATGCACCGTTTATGTCCGGCATGGCTTTTTCTATGTTTATAACAAATATTTCCTTATTGAATTCTGTTCCCAATGTCATTGCCGCTACCTGACCGTCAATTCTTATAAGTCCGCCCAGAACGCCAAGCTCCTTCCTCTTTTCAAGCAAAAGCCTTACTGCCTCGATTTCACCTCTGAATTCTTCCTTGTTGTGAATGCTGCACCACTTAAGCTGAAAACTGTAAAATTCCTCGCTGTTATAATCGTCCAGCTCCTCATAATTCCAACGCCCCTCATAGTCCTTTAAAAACCTGTTCAGATGATTTTTTTTGCCATGGTATTTTTTGCCTTTAAGCTCTATAAGATTTTTGGCAAGATATATATAGTTTGCGTAATCCCTCGAATAGGAAAGCTCAAATTTATCGGGCATTTCTCTGTCTATTATCTCCTTTTGCCATGGCATGACACAATACAGTCTTATTTTTCCCCCATAGCTTTCACCTTCGTCAATAAGACAGTCAAGGGCATTCCTAAAGCCCGATTTCTCTCCTACGGGAGGAACATATGCCGAAACTCCCGTATCTGATGATGTGCATTTCACATATAAATATCCGTTATATATGGCAAATTTTAAATCATACTCATGCTGCCATATGTATAAATCGGCAAAATTATGTTCGCAGGAAAAATCCTGTTCATTTATGAAAAAGCTTGTTATTGCCTCTTTGTCATTAATTTCTATACTCTTGAATTTCAAGCGGGCAGTCATAAATAAACCTCCTCGTATAATATGTTTATAGCATTAATAATAATTATAAAAATTAGTTGATCGGTTTGATCGTGCCCATGATA
>CANQXR010000080.1 GCA_947627855.1 uncultured Clostridia bacterium | reverse complement strand
GCATAGTCGTAAACAGCGGTTTAGAGCCTGACGGCAAAGGCAGACCCGGCAAAAGCTTTGAATGTTATATAAACGGAGGTGAAAATTATCACGAGCTTATTGCGCAGACAATATTTGAAAAAACTCCCATAGGAATAAAAACCGTAGGGAGCGAAGAGGTCGTTATAAAGGACGAAAGCGGAAAAGAGCATACTGTGAAATTTTCTCATACAACAAAGGTCAATGTTTATGTAAGGCTTAGAATAAGAACGGATTTAAGCTATGAGGGAGAAAAAGGAAAAACCGAAGTAGTCGGGAACATTATGGGCTTTATAAATGGTCTTGGGATAGGTGAAGATGTTATACTTTCAAGTCTTTATGGAAAAGCCCACGCCGTAACGGGAGTTTTGGAGGTAACAGAGCTTAGCCTGTCGAAGAACGGAGAGGATTATTTTTCACGTAATATTGATGTAGAAGAGTGGGAAATTGCAAATTGTGCCAATGTAAATGTTGAGGTGGTGCAGTTATGATTGACTTTGACAAAAATAATTATGCAAAAAATCTTACAGACGCTTTTCTTAAGGGCAAAGACAGCAATAATTATAAGATACTCGAAAATGAAAGGGCTGATATTGAAAGCCATATAAAAGATTTGTTTGATATATATGAAATACTGAACCTTGATATGGCGTATGGTGAAACTCTTGACAGATATGGTGAAAGAGTTGGTCAGCCAAGAGGGAACGCCTCAGACCCTCAGTATATTATTATGATTAAAGCAAAAATAATGCGCTCTTTGGGAAACGGCACATATCCAAGTGTACTTAAAGCCCTTGCAGCCACTTTCAGTTGTGATATTAAAGACGTCTATATAAGTGAAAGTAATACTCCCTGTACCGTGGACAATGTTAAACTGCCTCTTACGGCTCTTAATTCGGGAATGACGAGGGAGCAGATAAAGGAACTTGCAGAAAGTCTTTTTCCTGTGACCGTTATTCTTGAAAAGCTTGACTATGAAGGAACATTTGAATTCGGAGAAAGCGAACACGATTATGATGAAATGAAGGGTTTTGCAGACGATATAGGGAGCATAGGCGGATATCTCGGATATTTGAACGATGATGAAACAGAACCTATATTACCATGTTAGGAGGAGCAAGATGGCGAAGAATTTTACTGATATAGACATTTGGAAAAATGAGGGAGTAAAACCCGATGATGCCTTGAAAAAAGAAGGCTTCAAAGCAGGCTATAAGCCGCCTGCATCAATATTCAACTGGTTCTGGCACAAAGTAACAACTGCAATAAATGAACTGCAGAACGGTAAAGCCAACGCAGAGCACATACACACGCCGGGGGACATTGTATATACACCGAGGGCGGAGCTTAAGTGCGTTTTTGCAATAATTGACGAAACCGAAAACAAGGACCACTTTGCGGGGTGGGAGGTCGTTGACCCTAAGAGTTTGCCTGTTGAAATACTTCAGGGAGCGAGAAAGTATAATGCGAAATTTAGCATCGGCAGCAGCATCTGTACTGATATAATCGTATTTAACGAAAATGCTGAAATAGTCGATATGAAGAATGAGGGACAGCCTCAATGGGGCGAAGTTACCGAAGATACACCACATATTACATTTTATACTTATGCCGGGTATGTGAGGTATATAGGGGAAAAGCACGGATACAGCAATGCAGAAAGATTTAACGTGAATGATATGGGGAATATTGATTTCATATTTCCGCCGGGGCACACTCACGATAACGCCACTGACAAGGCGGCGGGCTTTATGTCGGCGGCAGACAAGGAGAAGCTTGACAATATACCCACGGAAACGGTAGGAAGTGTTTATAAGCCGATATACTGGGCTAATGGAAAGCCGAAAGAGCTTGGTAGCACAGGAGGAAATCAAAACACGCCGATTTGTATGATTAATGGTGAATTTCATGTATGCCGATCATTTATTCCTGTGTATGACGAGATAAATGACGATACGGATTGGGATAATTTAACAAGTCCTACTGGCAGTGCTTTATATCCGATAGCAACATCTGCGGGAACACATAAGCCTTACGAGGGTTCAACCCGAGGACTGCTTTATTCTGATGGTCAGATGAGTAGCAGAGTGCAGATATTTATACCGTCAGACTATTTATCTAAGCAGAAAGATGTTATATACATAAGGTGCAAGACCAATACTGAAAGTTGGGGTGAATGGTCTTATCTTGGAGCGGAGGTTTTTGCTGAAAAGAAGCACACCCACTCCGAATATTTGCCTATGTTTTCTTACAAAAGCAGCCTTAATTTCAACCAATACACGACAACCGGAGTTTATTTTATAAATGAAAAAGGCATCACCAACGGTCCCAACCAGAACACAGGTATACTTATTGTCGATTTTGATTCGGTATATACTAAATTTCAGATGTATATTCAGCCCGTTGGCGGAATTCATTACAGGACGTACAGTACAGGCAATGTTTGGACTGCGTGGGAAGATATAAACGCTGATTTGAAAAACAGCATAAAGAACAGAACCCACATCGTTATTGCCACATATGATACAAAAAATCCCTTAAAGAACAATGCAGACTATGTCTGTACTTCTGAAAACGCAAGCACCGTTATAAGACAAGCCCTTGCGGCAGTACAGCCGGGAGGGAAGATAGAATTATTGGATGGAACATACAATCTTCAGTATGAAGATTTCGGGGAAGGTATAGTCATAAATAAAAGCGTTTGCATTGAAGGTGCAGGGAAGTGGTCGGTTGGTATATCCCAACCGACAAACGAGGAAGTCAGTGAAGCAAATCCCATTTTTACAATAAATGCAAAAGATGTTACTATCAAAAATCTATGCCTCAGTGGGGTAGCAAACACATGCACATCTCCGGTAAGTTTGATAAAACAGAAAAGTGCCGGGGTTTTCTATTACGATTTGTTTTTATGGATAGCTGCATCTGATCCAACAGCAAAATACAGCTGTATTGAAGGCGTAAGCGGTACGGACTGTAGATTTTCGAGAATACAGGACTGTCGGTTGTACCGAGCGTTCCGACCGCCATCTACTGATTTTCTGGCGTTCGATTTCAGGGAGTGTGCTAATTTCAGCGGCGTTATAGGCGGAAACATGTCCTCCGGCTATGGGAATATAGACGTAGGCTTCGCAACGGAATCTCACAGACAGGCAACGGCAATATACGGTCACACAGCAATAAGTCTGTATATTGAAAACACAAAGAAAAAAGAAACAATCGACTATAAGGGCGATATAACAACGACCGATTATTAAAATGGAGGCGGTATAAATGACTTTAGAATTCAAAGATGGAAGCACATTGGAATCTTTAAGCTACACAGAGGTACATCAGAGAGTAATGGGCGAGGACAGAAACACCCTTGTTATTACATTTGACAGCAGTGCAACCTCGGCGGACGATGTATTAAGGCTTATGGACAGCCCGGAGAATACGGAGCTGATTACGATTACAAATGAGGAGCAGAAAAGAATATATAAGGACTTTTCCATACTCCACAAAATAATAATCGATAAGGAAGAGATAGCCGGAGATGAGGGCACTGTAAAGGCAGTATTTACTATAAAGGCAACTCTTCTTGAAAAGACATATGCCGAAAAACAGCTTGATATAATATCGAAGCAGATGTCGGATTTAAGCTCAGGCATGGACACTCTTAATGAGGTCACTGCCGACATAATAGGAGGTGTGTACTAATGACTTCAAAGCTTAAGGTACTTACGGCAGGAATAAGGGTAAAGCTTGGCAGGGGCGAAAGCCTTGATAACATACTTGAAAGCTATGTCAAGCTGACGGAGGAAGAAAAGAACAGTTTAAGAAACTATTTCAATGACAGCATTAAGGAGGATTTATAAATGGAAAATACACTTGATATGATTCAGCTTGGTTTTACTTTTGTCGGCGGCGTGTTGGGCGCTTTTTTCG
>CANQXR010000079.1 GCA_947627855.1 uncultured Clostridia bacterium | reverse complement strand
GGCGTGAGGCTGCGGGAGCGAGGGGAGCGGACACGTCCGCTCCCCTCGCTCCCGCAGCCTCACGCCCCGCCCCGCCGCCCCGCAGTCCGGTCGGCGAAGCTAAAGCCAAGAGGCGACCGGCGCTTTCATAAATCCACAGGGAAGGTTTAATATGAGAAAATTTTGCTTTATTTTTGTTGCTTTATTTACAATAATCTTTGCGGCGGAGGAGATATTCGCCAAAAATGAACCTATGCCGGAGGGTGTAAAAAGCAAATCGGCAATACTTATAGACTATGACAGTGGGCGTGTCCTATGGGGCATAGACCCCGACGAGCCAATGGCGATGGCAAGCACGACCAAAATAATGACAGCCATATACGCCATAGAGAACGGGCAGCTCTCCGATATAGTAACAGTCAGCAAAAATGCCGCCGCTCAGCCCAAAGTAAAGATGTATCTTTCCGAGGGAGAGCATATATCCCTTGAGGATCTCCTCTATGCCCTTATGCTCCAGTCATCAAATGATGCAGCCGTAGCCATAGCGGAGCATATAAGCGGTTCTTCCGAAGCCTTCTGCCAAAAGCTTACCGAAAAGGCAAAGGAAATCGGGGCAAAGGATACTGTATTCAGAACACCCAACGGACTTGATAAGGACGACCATCACTCAACCGCCTATGATATGGCACTGATAACAAGCTATGCTCTCAGGAATGATAAATTCAGAGAGATAATAAAAACACCGTCCCGTACATTTTCCTCCGACAAAAAAAACTATAATATAACAAACAAGGACAGGCTCCTTACGGAATATGAGGGCGCAATAGGAGTCAAAACAGGATATACCGGCAAAGCAGGGCACTGTTTTGTAGGTGCAGCAAACAGAAACGGTCAGACCCTCATAAGCGTTGTTCTTGCAAGCGGCTGGGGCAATACGGGAAAAGCGGCAAAATGGTCGGATACAAAAAAAATACTGGACTACGGTTTTGACAATTTCAGCAATACGCAGATAATAAAAAAAGCCGGAAACGCCGGAAGCTTTGCGGTTCTGAACGGCGAAAAGACCAACAGCAGCGCCGTTTTTTCAGAGGAACTTGTGCTGCCGCTTAAAAGCGATGAAAATGTCAGGGTCGACACTGAATTCCTTACGCCGGAAGCGCCTGTATTCAAGGGGCAGATCGTAGGCAGCGCCTCCGTAATAATTGACGGCGAGGAATACACAAAAATCGATCTGCTGTCTGATGAAACAATTGAAAGGCACACCTTTGGCGCAAAGCTTTACAAGGTTATGGATAAATGGCTTAATATGACATATTAAAGAGGGAAAAGCTATGGAAAGACTTCAGAAATATATGGCCTCCTGCGGTGTTTGCTCCCGCAGGAAGGCGGAGGAATACATCAAAGACGGAAAAGTAAGTGTAAACGGAGAAACAATAACGGAAATGGGCTATAAGGTCGGCAAAGACGATGTGGTCAGATTTATGGACAAGGTCATAATGCCCGAAACGGATAAAATATACATAATGCTTAACAAGCCCGAAGGCTGCCTTACCACTGTGACAGATGACAGAAACAGAAAAACCGTTATGGATCTTATTTCCGGCATTACGGAAAGAATATATCCCGTAGGCAGACTGGATTATAACACCTCCGGACTTCTGATTCTCACCAATGACGGAGAAGCGGCAAATCATCTTACACACCCAAGAAACCATATAGACAAGGTATATGAAGCAAGGGTTCAGAGAATACCTGAGCCTGCCGAAATATTTTTCTTTGAGAGTGGTATTTTTCTTGACGGACGAAAGACAGCCCCGTCAAAGCTCGAAATCATATCTGAAAAACCGCCTGTACTCAGGATAACCATTCACGAGGGAAGAAACAGACAAGTAAGGCGAATGCTTGAAGAAATCGACAACAAAGCCATAACTCTTAAAAGAATTTCCGTAGGTCAGCTGTTTTTGGGAGATTTAAAAAAGGGTAAATTCCGAAAATTAACAGAAAACGAAATAAATTATATAAGGTCATTGTAGGAATAAACGGGGGAAGGGGAAAAGCAGCGGCGCCTGCGGCGCCGCTGCTTTTCCCCTTCCCCCGTTGGTCGGCGTTTGGATCCGACATCGCTTGCAGCGATGTCGGATCCAAACGCCGAGCAGCCTTTTCCTACATATGACCATTGTAGAGATCGTAGGGTGTTATCTGATAAACATAATAATTGAGCCAATTTGTATAGAGCAGATTTGAATGCGCTTTCCACTGTGCAATTATCTCATTCTTGGGATCATCGTTTTTGAAATAGTTTTTGGGCACATCGATATCAAGCCCCTTTTCCTTATCTCTGAGATATTCATCTCTCAGAGTATATGTTTCATACTCAGGATGTCCCATTACAAAAAACTGCTTTCCCCCATATGCGGAAACTATATAAACCCCCGCTTCAGATGATTCGCTGAGTATGTTAAGTCCGGGTATCTTTTCTATATCATATCTGCTTACCTCAGTATGCCGTGAATGAGGAGCATAGAAATTATCATCAAAGCCACGGAGCAGATTTTCGTGCTTATATACCTTTGTATGCTTGAAAATTCCGAACATTTTTTTTGGAAGAAGTCTTTTGTTTATTCCGAAATGATAGTAAAGTCCCGCCTGTGCGCCCCAGCATATGTGGAGAGTGCTTGTCACATTTTTCTTGGACCATTCCATTATGCTGCAAAGCTCGGGCCAATAATTCACCTCTTCAAATTCCATCATTTCAACAGGAGCGCCTGTTATTATCATACCGTCATATCTGCAATCCTTTATCTCTTCAAAGGTATTATAGAATGACTTGAGATGAGATGCCTCAGTATTTTTCGATTTATGGCTTTTCATCTGCAAAAAAGTTATGTTAAGCTGTAAAGGCGTATTGCTTAAAAGCCTTAAAAGCTGAACCTCCGTCTGGAGCTTATTGGGCATAAGATTGCATATTGCAATTTCGAGAGGTCGTATATCCTGTCCTATTGCCCTGCTTTCGGACATAACAAATATATTTTCATTTTCAAGCGTGCTTTTTGCAGGCAAATTATCTTTAACTCTGATAGGCATTATGTAACATTCCCTTTCAATTGTATAATAAAATTAAATATTTAACAAAACTCCGGAGGGGCTGCTCAGGTCGTGGCTGCGGCTTCATAGGGGACGGACAAGTCCGTCCCCTATGAAGCCGCAGCCACGACCTGACCCGCGGGGCCGCCTTCCAAACCGTCGCAGACGGTTTGGAAGGCGGCGCACATGCCCACCCTTTAATAGCTTCAGGCTATTGTATAAATCAATGTCTATGACTCGCTTTCTTCAGTCAGTTTTTTTCTTTCCAGATATTGATTATATCTTCCGATAATTATCATTTTGACAAGTCCGCATACAGGCACAGCCAATATCATTCCGAAAAGTCCGAAAAGGCTGCCTCCTATGGCAAGAGCAATTATAACCACCGGCGGAGATAAAGCAACCTTTTCTCCCACGACCTTGGGAGAAATCACAACAGAGTCCACCTGCTGAAGAACAAGCATAATAACGGCTCCATAAACAGCCTTTATAGGCTCTCCCGAAAGAAGTGCCGAAAATATGGCAAGAAGGAATCCGACTATTGCGCCAAAATAGGGAATTATATTTGAAAATCCCGATATTATGCCTATTGCAATACCAAAACGGATCCTGAAAATTGTCAGGAAGGAGGATATAAGTATACTCATTATAACGGCATCTGTAAGCTGTCCCCTTATATATCCCGAAAAAACATAATCGCAGTCAATGGCAATATTTCTCAGCACACTGTATACTTTCTTGGGAAGAATAAATTTAAATATGGTTTTAGCAAGCCCCAGGAATCTGTCCTTATCCATAAGAAAGTAAAATGCAATCACAAAGCCCAAAATCAAGTCCAATACGAAGCTTCCTATTCCGGCTACGCTGCCTATAATACTGTTTCCGAAATTATTGAAAAAAGTCCATATATTTTCCCAAATAACCTCAATGTAGCTTTCAAGCGTATCGTAAAGATCGTATTTTACCAGAAAAGCAGTGACGTTATTATACATCTGTCTGAGCTGCTGCGATGCAGAGGCAATGTGTTCTCCCATTCCCTTGCCTATATACATTCCGGTCATCAGAATTATAAAGCCTATAATAAGAATAAGAATCAGATAAGTAATAATGACTCCCGCCCGTCTTTTGCCGCTTTTGTTTTTGAATTTTTTTTCATACATGGTCTGAAAAAAATCACAAACAGGATCAAGCAGATAGGCTATTATAAAGGCGATAATCGGCAATGAAAATATGGAAACAAGTCTTCCCGCAATATTCCTGAAGCCCTCAAGCATATCCTCAAAATTTGTAAGGGAAAAAGCCGCCGCATCCACCACAAGCTTAAGAATATAAAACAATATGAGAGTAAAAACAGCGTATAACGATATTTTCAGATATTTTTTGTCGATTGGAAGTTTCATTTGTTTTCCTCCTCGTATAATATGTTTATAGCATTAATAATAATTATAAAAATTAGTTGATCGGTTTGATCGTGCCCATG
>CANQXR010000078.1 GCA_947627855.1 uncultured Clostridia bacterium | reverse complement strand
CGTAACTATATTTAGCCATTAAAAACTGACCCCCTTGTCGTTAGATTTTGGTCCAACTTTTGGGGGTCAGTACATAAATGCGGCTTTTGTTTTCAGTTTAGTATAAGACGGGCTATGGTAATCATTTTTTCTCCCGTATTCATACTTTTGGTCTGCATATAGCGATGTGCCTGTTCTTCAGTCATATGATATTTGTGTATAAGGAGTGCTTTAGCCTGTTGTATTATGATTTCTTCATCATGGGTGCGGAATTGATTATGTATAAGCGCCCGATGATTGTCGATGTTTGTAAGCATACTTACGGAATAAATAAGATCGGTTCTGTCAAGAGGAACAGAAAGCTTGAACACCCTTTGATTAGGCAGATCGTCAAGGGTATCCATAGTGCCTATTGCCACAATATGGAAATATGAGGGAATATCGTCTAAAAAGTTGAAAAGCACAGTGTCTTTAAGCTTAGTTTCACATACAATAACTCCATTTTCATAGTTATTTATTTTTGTCAGCAGATCATTGCTTGTAACGGATGTTGAATTTGGATGAATGCCGCTCATTGTAAGCATTGCGAAAACCTTTGAGCATAATTTTTCACTGTGAAAAGCAACAAACACGTTATTGTTTAATACCATAGATACTCACCTTAATTCACAAAATATAAGCTGAAAATATTATACTAACAGCAGGTTTTTTTGTCAATTAGCAAAAATGTCAAAAATCCCGCCTTTTTCAAGACGGGATTTGAAAATATAGTATATATATCGCAGTTTATATCAGTAAGTAAAGAGATAGTTCTTGATTTCCCATTTGGAAACGCTCATTCTGTAAGCGTCCCATTCATGTTTTTTCATTCTCTTGAAGCAGTCGTAAGCGTGTTCTCCGAGAACTTCTCTTACGAGAGGATCCTTATCCATTGCTTTAACAGCTTCTTCAAGACTTCCGGGAAGGCTGCTTACGCCGAGAGCTTCTCTTTCAGCCTGTGTTGATGAGAAGAGGTTGATATCTACCGAATCTCTTATTTTAAGACCCTTTTCCACACCGTCAAGACCTGCTGCAATACAGCATGCAAGGCAAAGATAAGGATTGGTTGACGGGTCGGGGCTTCTCAGCTCACATCTTGTACCCATTCCTCTTGAAGCGGGAATACGGATTATATCGGAACGGTTTGAAGCTGACCATGCTACATAGCAGGGAGCCTCATAGCCGGGAACAAGTCTTTTATATGAATTTACGAGAGGATTTGTTATAGCGGTTATGCCCTTAACGTGACTGAGAACGCCTTCTATATAGCTGTACGCCGTAGGTGAAAGCTGAAGTCCGTTCGGATCGTCAGGGTCATAAAATGCATTTATGGTGTTGCCGTCCTTGTCTTTTGTGAAAAGGGACATATTGGTATGCATACCCGAACCGTTTATACCCTGTTTCGGCTTGGGCATAAATGTGGCATGAAGTCCGTATTTTCTTGCAATAGTCTTAACGACTGTTCTGAATGTAACAACGTAGTCGGCTGTGGTTACGGCGTCTTCATATTTGAAGTCGATTTCATGCTGACCGGGAGCTACCTCGTGGTGAGAAGCTTCGATTGTGTAGCCCATTTTTTCAAGAGTAAGACAGATTTCTCTTCTGCAGTCAACAGCTGAATCTATGGGAGCCAAATCGAAATAGCCTGCTGTGTCGCCGACCTTTTCTGTGGGATATCCGTTTTCGTCCGTATGGAAAAGGAAGAATTCGCATTCATTTCCTATATTAACGGTGTAGCCCATATCTGCTGCCTTTTTAACAACTCTTTTAAGAATTCCTCTGGGATCGCCGTCAAAAGGCTGACCGTCCGGAGTATATACATCGCAGATAAATCTTGCAACCTTGCCGTGCTGAGGACGCCATGGGAAGATTGTAAAAGTGTCAAGATCCGGCTTAAGGTACATATCGGATTCATCGATTTTAACAAAGCCTTCAATTGAAGAACCGTCAAACATCATGCCGTCTTCAAGAATGCTTTCGAGAGATGACCTGAGAACAGCCACATTTTTGGGCTGACCTGCAATGTCGATAAACTGAAGCCTGATAAACTTAACATCTTCTTCGTCAACTATTCTGAGAATGTCTTCCTTGCTGTATTTTGCCATTATAATTATCTCCTTTCCGGCTTTAAGCAAATTAAAAAGGACGACTACATCTTTTGTCGATGTATTCGTCCTTGATTGATTTAATTATAGCCCCAACATTATATTTTGTCAACTGTTTTTTTCTTTACAGAAAAGTTTTAGTTGATTTGTCAATATTATACGGAAAAATTATTTTAAAATGTGCAGTTTGAACAAATGTAAGCTTTTGCTGACCAGCCTGCGGTACCGACGCCGAGGGGGCGAGAGGGGCAAGGAAGAAGGACGGAGCAAAGCCGCAGGGAGTCCCCTGCGGCTTTGCTCCGTCCTTCTTCCCTGCCCCTCTCGCCCCCTCGGCCCCGCGGCTCCTCATTTTCGATACCGTCTTTGACGGTATGGAAATGAGGGGCGAATATTGCATGTCAGTCAAGGCGATTAAATATTTCTTCTATTTCATCTGTATATTCGGATATGGCAAGTATAGTCATTTTATCTCTTGTTTTAAAGAGATGGTTTTCTATCTTTTTGCTTTCTTCAGGATTGTCCTTATAGGTCGCGGATAGGTTTATAAGCACATTGGACAGGGATTTCTCTATATTTTCCGTAGATCTTACATTCTTTCCCTTTGCAATAATAAGCTTGTCCGCCGAAGCATCTTCCGTTGAGCAGACAACATATCCTTCCTCAACATCAGAGGGATTTATGCCATAACGTTCCGCTGTGTTTATATCCAAAAGGCTTTCGGTGTTGTCAAAGTCAAAGCCTGCTATTTCAGTGAATGACATTGCCGCATCAAGAGCCGATGTGTTTTCGACAGTTGGTTTGCTGCATGACACAAGGAATACACTTGCCAGAAGAAGCATAAATATTTTTTTCAAGCCTTTCACCTCCTGAAAGGATTTTATCCTGCTTTGGGCAGAGTTATTCATTTTTTCAGGAAAAGCGTATAAATATCTTCCGAAAATAAATCGGGACTCATATAGATGTTGTTTTGGTCTGTCGATGTTTTCTTCAGAGGAAGATTGAGCCTGTCTGCTACTTTTTTAACTATTGCACAGTTTAAGTAGTTTGTATGGTTTATCGGAAATGATATTCTTTTATAGCCGATTTTATACGAATGTATTATAAGCGACTCAAAAAGATAAATGGGAATGCCGTTTCTCCGGAAACCTTTTCCTGTTGCCAGACTGTACATAAACAAGGTTTTTTGGGAGTCAAACGCAAGAGCGCCGATAAATCCGGCTATACTTCCACCTTCTACACAAACAAAGGAGGAGTCTGAAGCCATATCTGAAAATATATTAAAAAGATATAATTCAAGTGAGCACACACACTTGCGTGACTCAGAAATAATTTTTGCTACTTCTTTTTTGTCATCGGGTTTATAAGCTCTTATCATATCTGTATCCTTAACTTAAAGTTTTTTTCAGCTTCTCTTTGCTGATCCTTTTTTGAAATGTCCTTACGTTTATCAAACAGTTTTTTTCCTCTCGCAAGCCCTATATCCAATTTTACAAGGCTTCCGTCAAAATAAATTTTGAGAGGTATTATTGTAAGCCCCTGCTGCATTACCTGCGCTTCCAGCTTGTTTATTTCATATTTGTGAAGAAGCAGCCTTTTGTCACGCATGGGATCATGATTAAAGCGGTTGCCTTGTTCAAAGGGGCTTATATGCATACCTATGATGAAAGCCTCTTTGTTGTTTATGCTGACATAGCTGTCTTTCAGATTGCATCTTCCCGCACGGAGAGATTTGACCTCTGTTCCGTGAAGCTCCAATCCTGCCTGAAAGGTTTCAAGAATAAAAAAGTCGTGATATGCCTTTTTGTTTTGGGCAATAGGTCGTATTCGCTTATTTTCCATATTTCTTCTCCTTCAGATCGTTATAGATTTTGTAGGGAACGTCAAGATTGCCGTCATATCCCGTACCAAGCCCAAGCCCCGGTTTGTTGCTTCCATGAAAGTCACTTCCCCCCGATGGAAGCATACCGTATGTCCGACAAAGGGTGAGGGCATAGGTTGTTTCTGAGTATGAGTGCGTAGGATAGAAGCACTCTATCCCCACAGCACCCCAAGACTTAAAGCGGCTTATCATTTCCTCAAGTGCATATTCACTTAAGCCATATGAAAATGGGTGAGCGATTATGGGAAGTCCTCCGGCATCAAGTATAAGCCGTATGGATTTCTCTGCGGAAAATACCTCTCTCTTTATATAACCTGCCTTTCCTGCACCGATAAACCTTGAAAAAGCCTCATCTTTGCTTTTGACATAGCCCTTGTTCATAAGAAGGGCTGCGAAATGCGCTCTTGTTATTACCTTGCCTTTGCTTAGTGCTGTAAGCTCGTCATACGTTACGTCAAGACCTAAGCTCCTCAGTTTATTTATCATACGCCTGTTTCGTAAAAGCCTTTTTTCACGAAGCTCTGACAGCGCTGATTCAAGATGGGGATTATTCTTGTCAATAAACAAACCTACAACGTGTATTTCTCTTTCGTTATAGAGAGAGGAAAGTTCTGTTCCGCATATGATTTCGATATTAGGAAAATTCAATGCGGCACTTTCGGCTTCAGCAATACCATCGGTGACATCATGGTCTGTTATGGCAATTTTTTCAAGCCCTATGTCTGCTGCCATTTTAACAAGTTCTGTCGGCGTAACAGTTCCGTCTGAGCAGATCGTGTGTGTATGCAAATCTATTTTATTCATAATAAACCTCCCCCTTTAATATAATATCATAAAACGAAAATATTACAAGCAGTTATTTTAGAAGAATTGCAAAATATGTATATTATTTTTTTATGGGAGGGATAAGATTTGAGAAAAAAAGGAGATAATGAGAAAAAAGGGAAAAATGCTGTCTTAACCGTAATGGCGTCTGTTTTGTTTTCGTTTATGATAAGCGCAGTTATTTTTCTGATTTATGCGGCAATTCTTACATATACAAATGTAAGTGAAAAATACTTGCAGACGATTGTTTGTATTACAACGGCAGCAGCTGTTTTTGCAGGCGGATTTTGCTGTTCCAGATTTGTAAGAAAAAGAGGAATTGTATGCGGAGCGATCACGGGACTCATATATGCTATTGTTATGGCGGTGGCGGCGTATTGCATTAATGCGGATTTCTCCTTCAGCGCAAAAACAATATTGATTTTCGTCATAAGTATATGCGGCGGAGGTCTTGGTGGTATTGCGGGAATAAATATATGATGTTGGTTAGTGTAAAATAATTCTGGGAGATTTTGAGGTATGTGATAGATTAAGACGTATCTATGGAAATTTCGACAAGCT
>CANQXR010000077.1 GCA_947627855.1 uncultured Clostridia bacterium | reverse complement strand
GTAATAACCATCTCCGACTTGTTGATTCTGAAAAATCTGCCCACTCCCATATCCGAAATAGTCTTGACTATCTGATTGTATACACTCGTTTTAATCGTCCTTGCAACATTCCGACAGCATAACCAGTTTACACCCCTTATACAATCCATAACTATTTTCTGAGCAATAAAAAAGCTCTTTCCCGATGAAGAACCTCCAAAAAATATTTGCGTCTGTTGACTTTTATTCAGATATGGGATATATACATCGTTCATTTCAACATTAATATCCATATTTATCTTCCCAATATAAAAATGCACCTACATTTTGTTTGTAAGTGCATTTTAGTTCAATTAGATATTTACATAATTGTTTTCCCTACTTAATTTGTATACCACATACTGATTTAATGATACGCCTTCTTTTTCTGCCTCAATACTTAACTTCTGATGTAGGCTTTTAGGTATTCTAACATTAAATTTTCCACTGTAACTCTCTGCCGGCATAGGAATAGGAACATCATAGCCGTTTTCAATCTTTGTTTCTATCCAACCTTCCATAGCTTCTTTTAAGTTTTCATACAGTTCATCAATGGTATCTCCTGTACTTTGACAGCCGTCCAGTTCAAGGATCTTACCATAATAGTAGCTGCCTGTTTCATCTTCCATATAGCTTGTAATAAAGGTATATGGAAGTTTTAAATAATCTTTTATATTTTTCATAAATTTATGGCAAGCATTCTGCGGATAAGAGAATTTTAATTATTCTCCTATCCTGTTCAGAACATCTTTTATATAGGCTTTCTTTAAAGGACTTTCATCTTTTATTGTTATAACATCACCAGTTTTGTTGATATACTGCCTGTGTGAGCCTCTCTGTCTGTCAAGCTTGTAGCCAAAAGCTGTAAGTACTTTGTGTACCTCTTCAACCCTGATACCGTTGGGCTGATTTTTCATCTTTTGTATTATCTTTTCAACGCTTGCCATTATCTCACCTCCTGATTATATAGTACTATATTCAGTACTATTTGTCAAGGCTTTTTGCATTTTTTGTGCTTACAATATTTATTTTTATCTCATTTTCCGACTTGTTATCAATAACATTCTCGGTCTTATCTCTCCACTTGTCGGGGCATCTGTTTTTAAGTCAGAATATTTGGTCTGTAGTATCAGGCAATGCCTCTTTTATAATTTCTTTTGTCACAAACAAATTATTATCTTCTGCATTATCAAATGTATCGCATATTCCAACAGCAAATTCAATATATTCATTTATTCTTTTGAGCCTATCGGAATTGTAAAACTTTTGTTTTTTATACCATTCGACCATTTCACTGTCGTTTTTGCTTGAATTACAAGACTTACAGGCAGGTAATACATTAGTCATTGTCAATTTTCCGCCCTTTACAAGAGGCTTAATATGGTCTTTGGTCAAGTCTGTTTTTCACTACAATAACAGCACCTATCTTTGAAATATTTTTTTGATATTTTTCACTGTTGCTCTGTCAATTCAACACCAAGCTTATGTCTTTTCTTTTGGCTTAAACTATCTATACGTTCTTTTATAACCTCTTTATATTTAAAACCTAAAGCACGCCTTAATAATGCATTCTCAACCGCAAAGTCAACAACTTCTTTTCCCTTTTTTAGGGCGTCCGAAATGTCCGAATACTTTTTCTTCCACTCATATAGCGTTGACCTGCTTATATTCATTTTTTCCGCTATCTGCTCATCGGTAAGTCCTTCTCTAGCCCACCCACCAAACAAAATAAGCCTTTCATCGCTCAGCCAGTATTCATATTTTCCCTTTGCCACACTACAATCACCACCCACACAAAAAGCACCCACTAATTCAGAGGTGCTAATATCCGTTCACATATTTTCACAATACTATTTTACACAACATTTAAATGAAAAACAATGAAAACTAATGAAAAAAAATCAAGTCATTTTTTCTTCAAATTTTTTTATTGCCTTTCTGTGAATATAACATATATTTCTATAAGAGTAGTGCATTTCTACCGCAATCTCATCAAACCTCTTATACTCCACATACCTTTTATATAAAATATTTATGTATTTGGCATTCCCAAGCCCCTGTATCTGATTTGTTATGGTATGCCTCTTGTCCGTAAATGCAGTTATCTCCTGCCTTATCTCTTCTTCAAGAAGCATACATTTTTCAATATTCTTTTCAAAGCCGGCATTCTTTGGAGCGCTGCCGCTTTTTACTTTGTCAGCCGAAAGAGTCAAGGAGCCTACGCTTGCGGAAAGCTCCCTCAGCCTTTTAAGTTCCTCTTTCTTTTGCTCGATCAGTATCTCCAGTCTTTCAAGCTGCCCCAGATATTCCTTGACATTCAATATAAGCCACCTCCGATTATATTTGACAAAGGTTTTACTTTATGCTAATATAAGAATCGTAAATGTAGCTGTTTACATTTGAATTTACCCCCAAAGGCGACTGTATAGGGAAACAGCCGCCTTTTTATGTAGCCGGATATAAATAGCTAAGCCTTCTTAAACAAACTGTTCCTTTTCTTTTTGGCATACAGCTCGTCCTTGTGCTGCCTGTAATACTCGGAATTATGCTTTATAATTCTATCTCTGTTAGCCTTATAGTAGGCCTTCTGATAAGCCTTGATCTTCTCCTTGTTTTCCTCGTAATATTTCTTACGATTTTCCCTTACATCCATCATACGCACCCCCTATTCCGACAAATCGATATATACAATAATCGCCTTAATCCACGGAAGTTTGTCATAGTATGGTCTGCACTCCTCCTCGCTTTCCGGCAATGCTTCAAACTTTCGTCCGAGCCAATCTGTATAGCTGTCAGAATGGTTGTATGTTGTCTTGTCCTGCTCATTTTTTCTAAATCCGTAAAGTCCTCTTGTGCTCATGTGTCCTACCATTCAAAATTTACTGCATCTACTGCGTCCTGTACTATTTTCGCAATAAACTTTTCTTTCTCCTCTTGTATCATTGTCAATGTTCTTACAGCGTGTGAAATTTTGTTGTAAAGAGGTGAATACGGGTTAAGCCCTTTTCTCCGTTCGTAGAGTATCTTAATTGCGAAAGATAAATCGTCGGTATTATTCAACTCGTTTTGTGTCCACCTGTTCATATTTCCTCCTATTCCAGCAAATTGATATATACAATATTGCCTGTAAGATAGATTCGAATATCATCTCATTTCCGTCATCGTCAAGAAGATATTCACCCCCATTTAACGAAACACCGTCAATCGGTCTTTTTATTAACCAACTCATTTTATCCATTCCACCTTTCCATTAGCCAATGTGCTTTGCATGCATCGCAATCAACATATGCCTCCGGATTACTCTTGTTTTCTTCGTACAAAGCACACAGCGGCTGTTCATCACCATAATATGGGCATGCGATACACTGCGTAAGGCAAACTATTTCTTCATACTCCACATTTGGATAACCATCTTCGTCAACTCCATTTGCTACAACATCGGCAAGTATATGTACCATCATTTCAGCATTTGTCGGTACATACTCCGGCGGTTTGTTTGTTAGAGGATAAATAGTCTGTAAAGCCTCCATACCCATACGGCAAGCATCTTTAACTTGTTCCGTGCCATCAGGCAAATCACCGTAATGCTCTCTGTGCTGTGGGTTTAAAATTTCAATAGCCCGTTCTGTAGAAATGATTTTTTTCATAAATTCTCCCTCCTTTTCACTTCCACGGAAATTCCCTGCGCATATTTTCCTCGCCCATAATAGGTAAAAGACTGTTTTTCATATACACAGCCATTTTTGTGATGTCTGCTGCCTTGCAAATCTTGTCTACCCACTCTTTCTTTGGCGTCACCTTGCCTTTTCGGTTTCCCGTTTCCGCTCCGATAACTACCCAACTGTCTCCGCCGAAGCTCCCCAGTCCCACGTCCATATACTCTGTAAGCGGCTCTATGCTGACAAATGTGTTGTCCAAAAGTCTGCCGGGGTATATTTTTGTACTCATACTGTCAATTGTTGAGCCGTACCACATATTTTCCCTCTGCGGCAACTTTCCGGCTCGTGCCAACTCTCCATATTTCTGTGGGTTTTTCGTAAGGAACAGGTACTTGTGCTGTGGAGCTTCTTCGCAAGCCTTAAATACTTCTTCAATCCATTCATCAGGCACCCAGTCGCCGAACAAATCCGCCATAGAGCAAACAAATATATTCTGCGGCTTTTTAATCTTCTTAGGTTCGCCAAGCCTGTATCTGTGGAATGTCGGCTCAAATCCATATGGATATGCGCAGACTCTCTTTTTTCCATCTCTGCATTCTGTGATTATAGGCGCAGCCAAGTCATTAATCCCCTTTAACACTCCGTCTATTGTTGAGTGCGGCATATCGAATGGCTGAAATCTCGTTGCTATCCTTCGTGCGTAGCAATATTCGCACCCATGAAAGCACCCTGTTACAGGATTCCAAGTGTAATCACACCATTCTATTTTTGTTATACTCATTGTCATTCCTCCTCTTTAAACAGTCCGCACTTTCGGGGGTTGTTCTGACATGAATTGTGACAGTTGTTTTTTTGTAGTCGCAGTAGGAGCAGCAATACTGTCCTCTGCGTCTGTCACAGTGGAATACTTTGCATTTGTTTTCCTGTATCTTTGTCTTGGGCATCATTCAGCCTCCTTTCATATCGTCCTTTAAAAGCTCCAAAGCCATACTGTCAAGCTCCTCCGGCGTATAACTGCGCTCATCGAAATTTCTGAACCTGTTGTCAGTCTTTTTGCCATACGCCGAAGATTTGCCGCCGTCCTTTGCCATACCGCCCTTGTCCTGCTCCCTCTGAAGCCAATTGGTTATAAAGCGTTTTATGCTCTTTGGAGTTTTGCGCCTTGTAGGATTGCTGTCAAGCCAGCCTTTCATATTCCGAAGCTGCTGCATAGCATCAACGGCAGGATAAAGGCTTGTCCATTCCGAAATATCTGCCTGATAAATCGGGAACATCTCCCCTGTATTCAAAGGAAGAGAAAAAACCGTTTCTTTGACCGCCTGCGGCTCTGAGCTTTCGCCATCGGCAGAAAGCTCGGAGCATAAGACTTTATTTTCTTTACTTTCCTTTACTTTACTTTTCTTTTCTTTCCTTTGTTCATTTCTGTATACATTTTTTGTATTTTTGTATGCAGAAATTGAAAAAATGTTTACGTTATCCCTGAAATTGTCAACACTAATTAAGAGGTACTCCGAAATCACTTTGACCTCCTTACGTCTTTTTATGGCTTCAAAGAATTGTCTTTGTATTCTTTCGGATGTGAGAATCGAATACTTTTCATACAGACCCTCATCAAAAAGACCAATCCTTAAGGCTCTTGAAACCACTTCATTTATAAGATTTAAGCTGACACCGCTGTTTCCACCAAACCAATTTGACAAAAACAGAAGCGGGCTTCGTTTAACCCATTCACAATAATAGCCCTTTTCGGCATATATCTTCTGCCACAGTCTGACTATTATTCCGAATCCCATTATACCGAACTCGCCCTCAAGTTCGCTTATATTATCATTAGTGTGACAATCAAGATGAAAACTTTTAAGCCCTTCCATATTCATTGCCATTCTCCTTTAAATTCTGTATACGCCGCAAAGCTTGCTGTCAAGCTCTATGCCGTATATATGATACTTTTCATCAAATGCCGTCTGCCCCATAGCATGAGCTTCTGTGTGGTGTTTTCTGCAGAGAGCCTGAGCCTTTAG
>CANQXR010000076.1 GCA_947627855.1 uncultured Clostridia bacterium | reverse complement strand
GGGGCAAAAAAGCCAAAGGGGGCAGCTGCGCTGCCCCCTTTGGCTTTTTTGCCCCGCCCCCACTGGCCGCCGAACCGAGCCGAGCCGACCGCCTATAGGCGGTCGGCTCGGCTCGGTTCGGTGGGCAACGTATTACAACTACGAAAATAATTTCCTTACTCTTACATATTCTTTATTTGTACCAATATCATAGCACTCTCCCGTCATTTCCCATGCATATACGGGCTTGATCTTATAAAGCCATTTAAGAAAATTACCGGGCGCATCAGGCGCATTTCCCTCTTTCAGATATCTGTCAAAAAGCTTCATTGTTTCTCTTGTATACATATATGTTGCAAACACAACAAGGTTGCTTTTTGGCTCTTGGGGTTTTTCTTCCATGCCTATAATGCAATTGTTTTCATCGGTTTCGGCAATACCGAACCGCTTGAGTTCCTCATAATCATTTATAGCTTTCACGCAAGCACAGTCCTTGCCGATATTTTTAAAATAATCGTAAAATTCCCTGAGACGGCAGGTATAGAATGTATCTCCTGCGACTATAAGCACATCCTCATCTATTCCGCCTTTTTCCACCGTAAACAATATATCCCCTATTGCCCCAAGTCTTATGCCGTTTTCATCGGTTCCGTCATTATATACGACAATTTTATTACCGTCAATTCTGCTTTGATGCCACGCCTCAAAATATTTATACATTTTGTCGTTGGTAATTACATATATTTTGTCTATTTCAGGGATTGTATTTATATCGTCCACAATCGAATCCATGATTGTCTTTCCGCCTATTTTCAGAAGCGGCTTGGGATAATGCTTTGTAACGGGATAAAGCCTTGTAGCATATCCTGCCGCTAAAATTATTGCTTTCATAACAGCCTCCAAATTTCATAATGATAAAATATTTTATCACAAAATATTATCAAAATCAACTGAAAACTCAGATAATATTATGTTTTTTACAAATGCGTCCCCTTTTATCCTCACATTCATATTTTTTAACACATCAAGCCTTCTGCCATCTGCTCTCACAATCATTTCAAAGCAGTATAAAAACTGGTTTTTCAGTCCGTATTTGCCATAAAAATAGTCGTTTGCACCACTGTTTCCGTATTTCCTGTCGCCTGCAACCGGATAACCGATTTTATGCAGAACGGCTCTTATCTGATGTGTCTTTCCTGTTTCAAGTCCAACCTTAACAAGCGTATAGCTGCCGTTTGAACACAACGGCTCTATAACGGTCAGCGTTTCTTTACTTCCGCTTACGGGGATAAGCGTTATTTCCGCTTCTCTGCCGTTTTTCCGGTGCCAAGCCCTGACGTTGATTTTGTCCTTTATTATCCCCTGTACTATTGTTATATAGTTCTTTTCTATAAAATGCTCCCTGAAGCCAAGGTTAAGCTCCTGTGTTCCTCTTAGAGTTTTGCCGAAGGTAACAAGCCCTCCCGTGTTCCTGTCAAGTCTGTTGCATACAGACGGCACAAAATCCTCCCTTAACTCCCCTTTTTTGCTGAGATAATACAAAATTCTGCTGTTCAGACAATCCCCGTCCTTAACATCTGCCTGCGTCAGCATTCCCACGGGCTTATCGGCAATTATTATATGCTTGTCCTCATACACGATATTAAAATCAATGTCGTATTCTCTGAGCTTCTTTTCTTCCCTGAACCCGTCTATGGTTTCATCTTTTAAAAAAAGGGCGATCACGCCGCCCTCTTTTAATATTTCATTTCCTGCCGCTTTTTTGCCGTCAAGCTTTATGTTCTTTTTTCTGAGCATTTTATAAATAAAGGATTTGGGAGCTTTATTCATAAATTTCATAAGAAACTTGTCAAGTCTTTGATTTTCATTATCCTTACTGATAATTATTTCCCTCATTATATCAGCCTCATGAATTTATCCATTTAAGATAAGCATTTATAAAGTTGTCGATTTTTCCGTCCATAACTGCGCTTATGTTTCCGGTTTCCTCCTCTGTCCTTACGTCCTTTACCATCGTATATGGCTGAAAAACGTAGGACCGTATCTGTGAGCCCCACTCAATTTTCTTTACTTCTCCTCTGATATCTGCCAGCTTCTCCATTTGCTTTTCCCTTTCAAGCTCATAAAGCTTGGATTTGAGCATTTTCATACAGGTTTCTCTGTTCTGCAGCTGACTTCTCTGGGTCTGACAGCTTACGACAACCCCCGTAGGCTTATGTATAAGCCTTACCGCAGATGACGTCTTGTTTATGTGCTGTCCGCCTGCGCCGCTTGAACGGAATACCTGCATTTCTATATCATCGGGATTTATTTCAAAATCAATATCATCGTCTATTTCAGGCATAACGTCACATGAAGCAAAGGAAGTATGTCTTTTCTTTGCCGCATCAAAGGGCGATATTCTCACAAGCCGGTGTATGCCCTTTTCGCTTTTGAGAAGTCCGTAGGCATTTTCTCCTTCCACCCTGAATGTGACTGACTTTATGCCTGCTTCATCGCCTGCAAGATAATCAAGCTCCTCTGCGGAAAAACCATGGTCGTCACACCACTTTCCGTACATTCTGTAAAGCATACTTGTCCAGTCACAGGCCTCTGTTCCGCCTGCTCCCGAATGAAGTGTAACGATACAGTTGCTCCCGTCATATTCCCCCGTGAGCAGTGTGGATATCCTCAGATTTTCAAAATCCTCCAAAAACCTTGTCTTTAAATTCCTTGCTTCGCCGACATAGCTTTCATCGTTTTCCTCGTTTCCAAGCTCCACAAGAAGCATAATCTCCTCATATTTGTCGGAAAGGGCATTATAGCTTTCTACCTTCGTCTTAAGCTGTTTAGTCTGCCTGAGAATCTTCTGTGCCTCGTCCATATCGTTCCAGAAATCAGGGTCGCCGGCTGTTTCCTCCAGCTCCTCTATTTTTACCTTTGCTTCCTCAATGTTAAGACTGTCGGCAAGCTCCTCAAGCCTTTTCTCATATCCGGCAAGTTCCTGTTTTATCTGATCAAGCGCCAGCATAATATACACTCCTCATTCTATACTTATACTTTAATAATATCCTTATATAAATTGTATGAAATATCGTCAAAACACACGAATATAACCTTCATATCATAGCCGCTGTTTTCATTCAGCCACCTCTGAACCGCTGCCGCCGCTATTGGCGCCGCCTCGGAAACAGGATAGCCGTAAACTCCCGTAGATATGCCGGGAAAGGCTATGGAATGAATTCCGTTTTCTGCGGCAAGCTCCAATGAATTTCTGTAACAGTCCGTCAGAAGTTCGGCAGGTCTGTCGCAGGCAAAATAAACGGGGCCAACTGTGTGTATAATATATTTCGCCTTTAATTTATACCCTTTTGTAATCTTAGCCTGTCCCGTTGCACAGCCGCCAAGCCCTCTGCATTCCCTCAAAAGCTCAGGTCCCGCAGCCCTGTGTATAGCTCCGTCTACACCGCCGCCGCCCAGAAGAGAGCTGTTTGCGGCGTTTACTATACATTCGCAGTCAAGCTTTGTTATATCGCCTTTGTATACCTCAATAATACCCCTCATAAAGTCCTCCCGTTTCAGGCATTTTTGCCGCAGCAGTGTTTATATTTCTTGCCGCTTCCGCATGGGCAGGGGTCGTTTCTGCCTATCTTCTTTTCTTTTCTCACCTTCGGACCCCTTACGGAAGAATCGTCCTTGTTTGTGGCAATAGGCTCGGCAACCTGCTCTCTTTCCACAGGCGCTGCCGGACGTATATGATAAAGTCCCCTGCATACATCTGTCTGAATATTGTTGCTAAGCTCGTCAAACATATCATAGCTTAAAAACTTGTATTCAATAAGGGGATCTCTCTGTGCAAGGGAATGAAGGCTCACACCTTGGCGCATCTGATCCATATCGTCAATATGATTCATCCACTTCTGATCCACAACCTTGAGGGTTACAACTCTTTCAGCCTCCCTCATCATTTCCTCGCCAAATTCGGCTTCCTTCGCTTCATAAGCCGCCTTTGCCTCGCTTATAAGCCTTTCTTCTATATCAGAGGATCTGAGGGTTTCTCCCATAAGCTCCTCTTTGGTAAGTATTATGGGCGGAAGCATAAATATGCTCATCATCTGCTCATTGAGTGATGTCATATCCCATTCGTCCGCATTGGAGTCTGCGGGAGCATGAAGGGCAACCTCTCTCCTGATAACAGCCTCAACCATATTCAGTATTTTGTCCTTAAGGCTTGCCCCCGAAAGAACCTCCCTACGCTCGCCATAAATGATCTCTCTCTGCTCGTTCATTACCTGGTCGTACTCAAGAAGATGTTTTCTGGTGGCGAAATTGTTGCTTTCAACCTTTTTCTGTGCATTTTCAATAGCCTTGGTAAGCATTTTCGCCTCTATTGGCTCGTCCTCGTCAAGTCCCATGGCAGCTATGGCCTTTCCAACCTTTTCAGAGCCGAAAAGCCGCATAAGATCGTCCTCAAGGGAAATATAGAATCTTGACTCACCGGGGTCGCCCTGTCTGCCTGAACGTCCTCTGAGCTGATTGTCAATACGCCTTGACTCGTGGCGCTCCGTACCTATTATCCTCAGTCCTCCAAGCTGTGCAACTCCCTCGCCAAGCTTTATATCGGTACCTCTGCCGGCCATATTGGTGGCGATAGTAACTGTCTTTGGCTCTCCGGCATGGGCAACGATCTCGGCTTCCTTCTCGTGATATTTTGCATTGAGAACCTGATGCGGTATGCCCTCTCTCTTCAGCATCTTGCTCAGAAGCTCCGATTTGTCTATGGTAACCGTACCAACAAGCACAGGCTGACCCTTTTCATAAGACTCCTTTACAGCCTTTACAACGGCTCTCAGCTTGCCTGCTTCGGTCTGATATACCTGATCTCCCAAATCCTTTCGTATAACAGGCTCGTTTGTGGGTATACATACAACGTCCATACCGTATATCTGACGGAACTCTCCCTCCTCCGTCTGCGCCGTACCTGTCATACCTGCTTTTTTGTCATACTTGTTGAAGAAGTTCTGGAAGGTTATGGTAGCAAGAGTCTTGCTTTCACGCTTTACCTCTACACCCTCTTTTGCCTCTATTGCCTGATGAAGTCCGTCGGAATATCTTCTTCCCGGCATCATACGTCCCGTAAACTCGTCTACTATAATTATCTGCTCGTCCTTGACAACATAGTCCTTGTCAAGATGCATATTATAGTTTGCCTTAAGAGCATTGTTTATATAATGCTGAAGCTCCATATTTTCAGGGTCAGAAAGATTTTTGATGGCAAAATATCTTTCTGCCTTATGGATACCCTCTTGTGTAAGGGAAACAGTCTTGCCCTTTTCATCGACAACAAAGTCGCCCTCCTCCTGAAGCTCTTCCCTTATAAGGGGATTCATAGCTTCCTGCTCGTTTATTATTCTTCCCGGCGTAAGTGTCTTTGCAAATGCATTGGCAAGGTCATAAAGCTTAGTCGACTTGCCTGCCGCGCCGGAAATAATAAGAGGAGTTCTCGCCTCGTCTATAAGAACAGAGTCAACCTCGTCCACTATTGCATAGTGAAGCCCTCTCTGAACCATATCGCTTTCATAAACAACCATATTGTCACGCAGATAGTCAAAACCCAACTCGTTGTTTGTGGAATAGGTAATATCGCAGTTATATGCCTCCTGCTTTTCGGTCTTTGACATATCATGGAGATTTACCCCTACGGTAAGTCCCAGAAATTCATGAATCTGTCCCATCCACTCTGCGTCACGCTGAGCAAGATATTCGTTTACCGTAACTATATGGACGCCCTTTCCCTCAAGAGCATTCAGATAAGCCGGAAGTGTGGAAACAAGGGTTTTGCCCTCGCCGGTTTTCATCTCTGCAATTCTGCCTTGGTGCAGAACTATGCCGCCTATAAGCTGAACGTCAAAATGGCGCATTCCCAGAACTCTCTTTCCCGCTTCTCTTACAACTGCATATGCCTCAGGCAGAATATCGTCAAGAGTTTTGCCGTTTTCAAGAAGCTCCTTGAAATATGGTGTCTTTGCCTTAAGTTCTTCGTCGGAAAGCTTTTGTATTTCCGGCTCAAGGCTGTTTATTTTTTCTACAACAGGCCTTATTTTTTTCAGTTCCTTGTCGCTATAAGTCCCAAATATTTTTTCTATTATATTCATAAATACAGCTCCTTAATTGTAAATATACACAGTTATCCATTTTAATCAGAATAATTCCATAATAAATAGTTTACCACATATATATACGAATATACAACCCGAAATTTCTGTTTTTTAATAATTTTTAATAAACAAACTGCGGGGCGGGGCGGGGGCGAGGGACGAGGGGGAGAACAGCCGGAAAAATCCAAAGGCGGCGCATGCGCCGCCTTTGGAT
>CANQXR010000075.1 GCA_947627855.1 uncultured Clostridia bacterium | reverse complement strand
GCCGTTGAAATCTTGTACACCTTGACCGTATGCGCCCCGCTCCAGTCAAAGTCATTGTTTGTTAATATGCTTTTCTTACTTTCTGCCCTGAATATCTCATCGGTATAAGGCAAAAATTTTTCTGCTAACTGTATTGCCATAAATTAATCACTCCTATTCGTTTTAATTTAATCCCATAGCCTCGCGAATTTTCTGGTCTGCTCCGTTCTGTTTCAACTCACTTAATCCCATACTTGCGCCGGGCTGGAATCCTCTGAACTTATACACATCTGCCTCAAAAAGAAAACTGGTATTTTCACTCTTAGATAGCGCTTTTATTTGCTCATCTACTCCGACAACGCTCCCTGAATCGTCAATTTTTATCTTATCCATGTCAAGAAGCGCCCTGACTGCCTTTGGCAGCTTAGCCCTTGCCGCCGTCATAGCCCTATCAATAGCAGCATTTATTTTAAGCTCTGATATTTCCGCAGCATGAGCCGCAGCCGCTTTTTTGTTTGTCTCTTCAAGCTCGGAAATTTTCTTTGTAAGCTCTTCATTATCTCCTGCCAACAGTCTGAGAGCCGATAACTGCGAATCTCTTTCAGCTATTACGCCTTTTGTTTTTTCAAGCTCTGCTTTTATAGCTGCATAGTCTGACTTTGCCTTTTCTATGTCTTTGCCGTTTTCGTCCATAATTTGATTAATTATGTCTCGTGAAATACCAAGATTTTCTAAAAACTCTCTTTTCATTTTTTCAATTCCTCCATTACGATTTTTTACGGGGTTTCTCCCCTTACGCCGAAATTGTCAGGGCAGTTTTACGCCTTGCCCATGGCAAATAAAAAAGGCATGAGCTGACTTGTTAAGTCAATTCCCATGCCTTGTATATCAAGACTAACACATCAAAGTGCGGTACTCACGCCTTATTCATTTGCTTAATTATACCACGGGGAGGGGTTATAGTCAAGAAAAAACCTTTTTATTCGTCTTTTCTGCCTTTTTTAAGCGTGATATATGTATGTTTATAAGGCTTTTGGGTGTGATTTTCCCTTACCTTTGCGCCTTTTAAAATAGGCTCTAAAAGTTTTATAACCTCGTCCCTCTCCCATTGCTCCATATATGCAATAGTTATCTTCAAATTGTCACTCCTTTTTTCTCAAATAAGAGAATCAGCACTTGACAACACCAAAACCACAATGATAAAATACAATTGTCTTTGTTTTTTTATCGTTGTGGTTTGATGTCTATCAAACTATGCCCCTTTGTGACACGGCAATGTCTGAAGGGGCTTTTTCCTTTTTATAGCTTACAACCTCCAGTGCTCTAATAAACCCGTTTATGAAATAAATGTTTGAATACTCAGCAACCAAGGAATACACATTGTCGGCTAATTCTTCTTCCAAATCCTTTTCAAGTCCCAAGCTTTCCAGATAATCGTTGAATACGCTGTCTGCCTTTGCAATTTCTTCGCTGCCTATGTAATCATCTGCATCAATAAATTCACAAAGAGCCTTTCTTGCTGCATATTTATAAACCTCATACATTATTCATTCCTCCTTACATTCTGTAATTTCTTGTGTCGTCTTTGCGTATGTACACAAAATACTTGTTTTTAAGTGTCTTTTCAAAAATCCTGCCGGCAATAGCCTCGTCTATCTCTGTAAGCTCGTTAAGAGACAATTCACAGGATATTATTGTTTTGCTGCCCTTGTTGTACCTGTAGTTGAGTATTTCAAAAGCAAGGTTGACGTCTCCGTCTGTAACCGACAATTCATTATTCCGTCTCCGTGACTTGAATAAATCGTCAATATAAAGTACCTCAACATTTTTGTACTTTTCAATCTCGCTTTCATAATCATCAGACTTAAAGCTTACAAGCCGTTTAAGCCGTGTTCCTGCCTCTCGCCAAACCATATAGCGCACCGTCTGACCTCTCTTGAGGCACTCCGCAGCTATCGCCGTGCAGATGTGCGTTTTACCCGCTCCGGACTGTCCGCCTATGTAAAACCACGCTTTAGGCTCGTTTATGTACTCCATAGCTGCCTTTTTTACGTTGGCTTGCCAGATGTCTGCCGTATTATAGCTGTCGAAGGTCTTGTTTTCTTGTGCGCCGCCTAAACCGCTCTGCATTCCTTTCTGCCTTGCCCGCCGTATCTTCATACAGGCACACTCACGCCAAAATGGCAGATAATCATCGTGGGACTTCACGTATTTAACAACTATCGTGCCGCCCTTGTTTTTACATTCCGGGCAGTCATAAAAGGGCAAATTACCGACTTGACTGTTAAAAAAATCTGCCAGGCTCTGTTCAGCCGTATGTCTTGCTATTCTTTCTTCCGTGTTCACCTTTGTTATTCTTACCTCCTAAACAAATGTACCTAATTTGGACCAGTCCCTTTTCTGACCGCCGGAAGTCTGACTGTTGTCTGACATCTGACTGCCATATGTCTGACTGTTGACGGGCATGTTGCCGCCTCTGTTCTGCTCTTTCTGAAGCCAGCCTGTTATGAAGCGCAGTATGCCTTTTTTTGTCTTTCGCTTTGTAGGGTTGCTGTTAAGCCAGCCTTTCATGTTCCGAAGCTGCTGCATAACGTCTACGGACGGGTAAAGCTCTGACCACTCGTCAACATCTGCCTGATAAATCGGATATTCCTCTTTTGTGTTTAAAAGCAAAAGAATAATCGGCTTTTCCTTGGCTGTCTGCGGCTCTGAGCTTTCGCCATCGGCGGAAGGCTCGGAGCATAAAGAAGTATTCTTATTTTTATTTATATTCATATTCTTATTCTTATTCTTATTAGGCGGGAATGTTCCCCGACTATTCCCCGAATGCTCCCCGACCATTCCCCGAGTTATTTCCGAATCCTCTCCAAGCTCGGGTATATTTCTGAATTTTGACGGCTTTTCAACCTTCTGCCATTTATTCCAATTAGTAAGGCTGTAGTATTCTTTTCCGTTATGCGTGTAAAAAATCACGGACATATTAGCGGCTATATTATCAAGCGACTTTTCAATGTCGGCAATTCTTTTATCATCGTCATAAGGGAACAATACAGACTTAATATAGGCAGGGTTAGCCTTTCCGTAGCCGTAGTCATCGGCAATCGAGAACATTCCTATGAAAATAAGCTTTTCAAGGGTTGACAGCTTTCCGAAGTCCTCTGACACCCATATGTTAGGATCTATCATTCTTTTACGGGCCATATCCACCACAGCCCTTATATGTATTTTTCAAAACTTGCTGCCTCCTCTATATTACTCCTCCTAAAAGTTTGCTGACGTTCTTAACAGTGGTCTGCAAGGCTATGTAATCATTTTTAAGCTTGTTGTACTCCTCGATAGGGGCGGCAGGCTCTACCTTGATAAACCACGTCTTGCCCTCCGGCTCCTTAAAGGCATCAAGCTTTCCGGTGCGGCACATATGCCCTACCGATTCCGGGGAAATGTGAAGCCCCGTTACACGTCTATAATACATGGCATATTCCTTACAACTCATAATCTGCATTTTTCAAACCTCCTTTTTTTAGTAATTTTCTTTGCTTGTGTACAGTGGTTTTTTACCCCTGTTATTTAAGGGGTATATTTATTCGGCTTAAATTAGTTATCTGCTTTTCCCTCGACTTCTGTCGGGGTTTTTCTTTAGCAAATTACGATATCCGTCAGTGTATAAAACTTACGCCTTAGCTGCTGCAACATTAGCCTTTAACCTTTCTGCCATTGCTGCCCTTTTTTCCTCTGTCATCTTGACGGGCTTACGGAGGGATATATACTTCTTGTCACTGATTATATATGTCTTACTCCAGGTCTTGCCCTTGTCCTTTATGTGTTCCTTTAGGCTATACACTTCCGGGCATTCCTCAACAAGCTTGTCTAGTTTGTGCATAACTGCCCTGTCCCTTGTGTAAAGCTCTGCGTGCCTTTCCTCGGCATTGTAATTGATTATGGTTTCCATTTCCCATTTTGAATGGTTTAGCAAATTTCCATATGCCAAAGCACCCGGACTTATATTCAGAGCTCTTGCGATTTTCGCAA
This sequence comes from uncultured Clostridia bacterium, assembly GCA_947627855.1. GTDB lineage: Bacteria > Bacillota > Clostridia > Lachnospirales > CAG-274 > JAJQCI01. Next base: position 2,339 of record CANQXR010000075.1, on the reverse strand, counting down.
TAACGTCAATGGGAGGGGTTACTTTGTTTGCCTCATAATCTTGTATTGTACGAAGAGCTTTGTCAATCATTTTTGCAAGTTGCGTTTGTGTTATATTCAGCTCTATGCGTCTTTTTTTTATTCGTTCTCCTAAAGTCATATTATTTCACCTCAGTATTTGATAAACTCATATTCTAACCTCATTTTACTCCTCGGCTATATCTGTTAAAGAAACATCTAAAGCCTTTGCCAACTTTCCAACAGTCGCAAAGCTGCATGACTTTCCGTGAACAATACTTGACACTGTGTTCCTTGACACACCTGCTTTCGCTGCTATATCCGAAAGAGTATAGCCCTTATCAAGCAAATAGCTTTTAAACTGTAAACTTTTGATTTTCATATTCTCGCCTCCCACAATTGTATGATTTATAATTATCTTATCATACAATAGTGGGACTATCAATATAAATATTGATTTTTCTTAAAAGAAATGTTTACAAATGTAGGAATGTGAATTATAATAACTGTTGAGGTGATTTAATGAACATTGGAGAATTAATCAGAACTGAGAGAAAAAAACAAGGATTAACACAGGCAGAACTAGCGACAAAAGCTGGCTTGTCCAAAAATGCAATTTATAATTATGAAAACAATAAAAGGATACCAACACTTGCTATAATCAACGCTATAGCAAGAGCTTTAAATATAAAACCTAGTACTTTGGCATATGGAGACCTACAAAACCACTCAAAAAGCGAAGAAGAAATTATTAAAGAAATTGAAGATATAGTCGGACCATTGGAAAGCACGGACGAAATGCCTGAAAAGTATGTTAATATTGCTGCTCTTTTTAGGTCTTTAGGCTTTGACCTGTCTTTCTATGATGAAGATGAAGAAAAACATTTTTATCTTGAGCCTATGAAAAAGATAGAGGGGCTATTATTTAATATTAAGCCTGTTTTTTTAACGGAAGAAGAGTTAGACAAAATAAATACTAACGTATATGACTATACCCTATTCCAAGCAATACAGCTTTACAATTCCAAAGTTGCAGAGCTTAAAAAGAATATGGACGAATAGCAAAAGCTATATAAAGGCAGGTGATAATATGGCAGGAAAAACGAATTATATAACCAACGGGGTTGCATATTACCGAATACGGGCACGGGTAGGCGTAAAGCCGGACGGCTCCCCTGTTGTTAAATCTTTCTTGGGTAAAAGCAAAAAGGAGGCTGAAGCCAAAAAAGAGGCTTATATGTCAGACCTTCGCAGAGGTCTTAATATAGACTTTGACCGCCTGACACTGGGTGAGCTGATGTACTCATGGCTTTTTGACTTCAAGAGGGTGTCCGAAGATATAAAGCCTGCCACCTTCAGCCGCTACGAGGTCGTTTACAGGAAATATATAAAACCCTACCCGATAGCCGCTCTGAAGCTCGCAGACGTTAAGACAGTTGTTATACAGAGGTTTTATAATACTCTTTTCGAAGAGGGGCACACAACCGCCTCCATTCGTTATCTTAACAGCCTACTGCGCAGCTTTTTTAATTTTGCCATAGAACAAGACTATATAATAAAAAGCCCTCTCAGAGGTACGACAATACCTTCAAGAGCGGGCGAGCTGACAAAAGACCGTAAGCTTGATGTCTATACAGATACAGAGATAAAGCAGCTTAAACACGCCATTAAGGGATATATGCACGAATCCCTTATATTAATTGCCTTGGGCACAGGTTTAAGACAGGGCGAGCTGCTCGGTCTGCAGTGGAAGTATATAGACCTTGACAGCCATATTATAACTGTCTCTCAGACCTTAAAAACCTACAGCCGCATTAACTCAGACGGTACACGCAAATTAATAACCGAACTCCAGACCCCCAAAAGCAAGCACAGCGTTCGACAGGTTCCCATACCTGCGGAGCTTGTGAAGGTCTTTGAATCCCAAAAAGCCCAAGTGCAGCATAAAGCCGCCGCCCTCGGTCTGAAGCTGACTCCCGATGTATTTGTGTTTACCAATAGCAAATTAAGCTACCTGGACGCAAGGACCCTTTTAAGGTCTTACAAACGTATGCTAAACCGCTCCGGAATACGGGAGAGGGACTTCCACAGCCTTCGGCACACATACGCCACACAGCTTATAAGGCGTGGAGTGTCGATAGAAGTCATAGCCGAACTTCTCGGACACAGCTCCACCGAAATAACAAAAATATATGCCCACATTTTAGAGGACGATAAACAAAAAGCGGTTGAAAAGCTGAACGATATATTTACCAGTCTATAACAGGTCCTTAATTTGTAAATACATCTTCAACCACTTCAACCACTTTTCAACCACCAAAATATTTTATAAGCCAAAAATC
>CANQXR010000074.1 GCA_947627855.1 uncultured Clostridia bacterium | reverse complement strand
TTACCGTTATTATCAATTTCTATAGCATTATTAAGAGCCGGCAAACATCCCGCCTGAAATTTTATATCAATTACGGCGCCGATGATCTGTATCACCTTGCCGATATTATTTTTGGCCAATGTTTTCACTCCTTTTTACATTTTATTCTAAAGCATTGCTTCCGCTTACGATTTCGGTGATTTCCTGAGTGATCGCTCCCTGACGCACTCTGTTGTAGAGAAGATTCAGAGAATCGAGCATTTCCTCGGCATTGTCAGTTGCCGCATCCATGGCTGCCATTCTTGCGCCAAGCTCACATACGGAGGATTCTACCATACCGCCGTAAATCACCGTATTGACATATTTGGGGATAACATAATCAAGCACTTCCTCTTCGGAAGGCTCATACAGTGTGAGGGAGGTCGTTGTTTCTATTTCTCCCTTGAAATCCTCAGCGTCAACAGGCAGCAGCCTTATGGACTTGGGGGTTGAACTGATTGAAGAAATAAATCTCGTATATACAAGATAAACGCTGTCAACCTCGCCCTCCTCATACAGCTTAAGCGCTCTTGCTCCTATGGCTGCGGCATCGTTATAGTCAAACTTTTCCGAAATTCCCACAACGGATTTATCGAAAACAAAATTTCTGCGTTTGAAATATTCTCTGCCTTTAAGTCCCACAGTGATAAGCTTTACGTCCTTACCGTCGGCAAGGTTCTGGGCTTCTTTACATACAGATGAATTATAGCCGCCGCAAAGCCCCTTATCTCCGGAAATAACTATAATAAGGGCTTTATTGCCTTTGATCTCGTTTCCGAAAAGGGGGTGGGACAAACCTCCCATAGCCGCCCCTATTTCTGCAATAACCTTTCTGGTTTCCTGTGCATAGGGCTTTGTTCCTTCAAGTCTTTGCTTCGCCTTGTTAAGCTTGGAGCTTGCCACAAGATTCATAGCCTTCGTTATCTGTCGGGTGCTGTTGACACTTTTTATTCTACGCTTTATGTCACGCATTGATGCCATAATATCACCCTCCCGTTAAAAATTCGCCTTGAATCTCGCAAGAGCCGTTTTAAGCAGGGCTTCGTTTTCCTCGGAAATAACCTTGTCGTTCCTTATGCCCGTATAAATGCCGTTATATTCAGCCTCAACAAACTTGAGGAATTCCGTTTCAAATTCCGCAACCCTGTCAAGATCAATATCGTCAAGATATTTGTTTGTTACGGCATAAAGAATAACTATTTCCTTCTCAACCTCCATTGTTTTATACTGAGGCTGTTTCAATATTTCCATAACTCTTCTGCCATGGTTAAGTCTTTCAAGAGTATCCTTATCAAGATCGGAGCCGAACTGAGAAAATGACTCAAGCTCTCTGAACTGGGCAAGCTCTATACGTATAGGACCTGCTATCTTTTTCATAGCCTTGATCTGAGCCGAGCCGCCTACTCTTGACACTGAAAGACCGGCATTTATGGCAGGACGGAAGCCTGAGTTGAAAAGCTCTGATTCAAGATATATCTGTCCGTCTGTAATTGAAATTACATTTGTGGGGATATAAGCGGAAACATCGCCTGCCTGTGTTTCTATAATTGGCAAAGCCGTAATGGAGCCTCCGCCGTAGTCCTCGTTAAGTCTTGCGGATCTCTCAAGAAGCCTTGAGTGAAGATAGAATACATCGCCGGGGTATGCCTCACGTCCGGGGGGACGCTTCAGCAGAAGCGACATTGCTCTGTAAGCAACGGCGTGCTTTGAAAGATCATCATATACAATGAGCACGTCCTTGCCCTGCTCCATAAACTCCTCAGCCATAGCAACTCCGGCATAGGGAGCTATGTACTGAAGCGGAGCCGTATCTGACGCTGTAGCGGCAACAACAAGCGTATAGTCTATGGCTCCTGTATCCCTGAGAGTTTTGACTATTCTTGCAACCGTAGATGCCTTCTGACCTATTGCTACATATACACAGATGCAGTCCTTGCCCTTCTGATTTATTATGGTGTCTATGCAGATAGCGGTTTTACCCGTCTGTCTGTCGCCTATTATAAGTTCTCTCTGACCACGTCCTATGGGAACCATGGCATCGATGGATTTGATTCCTGTCTGTAAGGGTACGTCAACGGATTTTCTTGTGATAACACCGGGCGCAACTCTTTCAATTGGTCTGGTTTTAGAGGTTTTTATGGGACCTTTGCCGTCTATGGGCTGACCTATGGCATTTACAACACGACCTATAAGATCATCGCCCACAGGCACGGATGCCACATTTCCCGTAAGCTTTACCGGGTCGCCCTCCTTAATGCCCTCGTCAGAGCCTAAAAGCACACAGCCTATGTTGTCCTCTTCAAGGTTCTGCGCAATGCCTACAACGCCGCCGGTAAACTCCAGAAGCTCGCCTGCCATGGCATTTTTAAGTCCGTAGACTCTGGCAATACCGTCGCCAACCTGTATAACCGTACCCACTTCAGACACGTCAAGCTTTGATTTATAGCCTTTGATCTGCTCCTTTATCACGGAGCTAATTTCTTCCGGTCTTAAATTCATAGCGGGTTTTACACTCCTTTATGCAAGTCTGTTTTTAAGCAGCATTTTTTTCATATCATCAATATTTTTTCTTATAGTTCCGTCAATGACATGACCGTCTACGGTAATCTTAAGACCGCCTATAAGACTTTTATCAATACCTGACTCAACAATGACCTGCTTGTTCAGATTGCCTGATAATATAGTTTTAATTTCGTCCTTCTGTTTATCGGAAAGAGGATATGCCGACTCTACATGAGCCGTAACAATGCCCTTGCTTTCCAAAACCATTTCGGTAAATTCATCAAATATAAGGGGAAGCTCTTTCTGTCTGTTTTTTTCAAATATAACAGAAATGAATCCTATGATATCGTCCTCCGCCTTTCCTTCGAGAACTCCCTTCAATATGTTCAGTTTATCGTCAGATGATAGATTCGGGTTGTTAATAAAGCCCTTGATTTCCTCGTCATCGCACAGGCATTTCTTAAGGGCATAAGTCTGTTCGAGATAAGAATCAAGCTTGTTCTTTTCAGCGGCAAGCGAAAAGAGCGCTGCCGAATATCTGGAAGCTAACCTTGCCATTTAACATCACCCAAGCCTTTGATAACATCTTCTATAAGCTTTGTTTGTTTATCGTCACTAAGTGAATTGTCAACAAAATGAGCCGCTATAAGAGATGAAACCTCTATAATCTGAAGTCTGATTTTGTCCTTTGCCTTTTCCTCTTCTCTTGCAATCTGAAGCTTGGCCCTGTTTTTTATATCAGCTGCCTCTTTCTTTGCCTGCTCGATTATAAGAGCCTTGTTTGCGTTTGCCTCTCTGTTTGCAGCTTCGAGAATAGCGGATCTTTCCTGCTGAATGCTTCTGAGCCTTTCATTGTATTCATCAAGAATACTCTGAGCAGACTTGAGCTTGTCCTCAGCATCGGCAATGTTTCCTGCGATTTTCTCTTTTCTCGATCTCATGAACCTGAGAACGGGCTTATAAAGCAAAAAGCTGAGAATAGCGCAAAGCACGCAAAGATTGAAAAGCTGAAATGCAAGTTCTACAAGCAGGTTTTTGTCAAGAGTAAGAATAAAGCTTCCGACAGTAAGAAAATAACTGTTCAAGGTTTAAAACCTCCTTTTGGCTTCTATTCTCAAAATTAATTGGGAACCTGTCCTACAAGCGGATTTGCAAATAAAAGAATAATGGCAATTACAAGTCCGTAGATACCTGTTGTTTCGGCAACAGCAGCGCCGAGAAGCATGGTTGACATAATAGTACCTCTTGCTTCGGGCTGACGTCCAACGGCTTCAGCGCCCTTACCTGCCGCAAAGCCCTGACCAACACCGGGGCCTATACCTGCGATCATTGCCGTACCTGCTCCTATTGCCGAGCAGCCAAGTACAAATGCATGAGGTTCGATCAAATAATTGTTCATTAAGTTTTCCTCCTTAAAATTAAATAATTAATATTCTTCCGGAATTTTATCACCTATAAACGCCATTGAAAGCATTACAAAGATGAATGTTTGCAGACAGCCTGCAAAAACATCGAAGTAGATATGTAAAACTGCCGGAATTGGTATCAGTTTTACAATCATGGGCAAACTGTAAATAAGACCCATAATTATCGATCCGCCGAGTATGTTGCCAAAAAGACGGAACGAAAGCGAAACGGGAGTTGCCAGTTCGCTTATGATATTAAGGGGTAATAAAAATGGAACAGGCTCAAGGTAGCCCTTGAAATAGCCCTTGCCTGCCGTAAAAATGCCCATAAAATGTATAAGCACAAAGGTAGTAAGCGCCAAAGCCGCCGTTGTAGCCAGATCGGCAGTAGGCGGACGGAATCCGAACAATCCGCTTAAATTCGATAGAAGTATAAAGGCAAAAACACCGAAAAACCAGTTGCCGAAATACTTATATTTTTTACCCATATTACTCTCAACGAAGCTGTCCATGCTTTCAACGATGGTTTCGATAAAATTCTGGAAGCCCGATTCGGGTACATCGGTAAATTTATTGAGCTTTATTCTCACTATAACAGCAAGAATTATAAGAACCGCCATAACGACCCAAGTATCCATTATGGTTTCAGTAAGCCTTATCGTAAATCCGCCGATTTTTATAGGTATATAAAAACTGCCAAAATCCATATATTTCCCTCCTTTCATTAAATTATATATTAACGGCCTGTGCCGAAAATATCACTTGCTCTTTTTTCTGTTTTCCATAACGCCAACTATATAGGCGGCAGGCTGAACTATGGCAACGCCGATTATAGTCCCAAGCAGACTGATTTCCTTTATAAACACCGCACCGACAAGAACGATCAGCGTAAGAAAATATCTCATTGTATATTGGAGCCTTGCGTATGACTGTGCATTCTGCTTGTCCATTTCAACGCTTCTGTTCAGGCTTCTTTCCATTAAAATAAGCTTAAACACCGAGAATGCATAGCCGACGACGATACCCAAGCCATAGGAAAGAGCCGATATATTCAGTCTTGAAATAAAGGCAAGCCCTATTGCAAAGGCACACACCGAAAGTATTAGCATTGTTATGATAAGCTTTTTTGCCGTATCGGATATTTTAATCATATTATTTTTTCCCCGTTATCTTTTCAATGTCAAGCGATTTATGTTTATTGTCGTCCTTTTCGCTCTTCTCGGAAAATCTCATACAGAAAACATACAGACTGCGGAATGCTGCGCCGACTCCCAGAATAACAAATATAATAAGGAACACGACCTCAGTGCCAAAAATGCCGTCCAGAAAATGCCCCAGCAAAATACAGCCAAAGATAGGAACGAACATAATTATAGCAATGTGTGGGAGTATAGCCCATGCTTTAACTATATTCCTCATAAACACCCGCCTCTATTCTGTTTTTTAATCTGAAATTCACTAACTATTATAATATCTTTTATTAAAAATGTCTACCACAAAATACATTTTTTACAAAAAAAATAAAAAATATACCTGCCACCCCGCCTTTGTCCGTCTTTGACGGACAAAGGCGGGGTGGGTCGCAGCGGGCGGGGCGTGGAGCCGTGGGAGAAGCAGGGGACGGACAAGTCCGTCCCCTGCTTCTCCCACGGCTCCACGCCCCGCCCGCTGCGGCAGCTCCGCCGGGTCAGTATCCCGAAGGTATTATGCATAATCCTCCGGTCTTTTTTCCGTTATGCCGAAATGATAAAGTATTGCATCCAGTATTCTTTCGGCGGCAAAGCCGTCGCCAAAGGGATTTTTGCTTTTGACCATAGATGAATATACTTCCTTGTTGTTGAGTATAATATCAGCCTGTCTGTAAATCTCATCTTCCCTGTTGCCGGCAAGCATAAGGGTTCCTGCTTCAAGTCCCTCCGGACGCTCGGTTACATTTCTGAGTACAAGAACGGGCTTATGCATGGAAGGAACCTCCTCCTGAAGTCCGCCGGAGTCTGTCATTACAAAATAGGAAAGATTCATAAGATTGTGCATATCCTTCATATCTATGGGATCCGTCAGCAATATTCTCGGATGAGAGCCGAGATATTTATAGGCGGTTTCCCTGACCTTGGGATTAAAATGCACGGCATAAACAACAAATATGTCTTCATTGTCATTTACAAGCTTAAGTGTAGCCCTGCAGATGTTTTCCAAAGGTTCGCCAAGATTTTCACGTCTGTGTGCTGTCATTGTAATGACCCTGTATTTTTTGAAATCAATATCGTTAAGACATTCTCTTGTGAAATGATAATTTTCCTCTATTGTCGTCTTAAGGCAGTCCACCGCAGTATTGCCCGTTACGAAAATGCCGTCTTTATTTATGTTTTCAAGAAGGAGATGTTCCTTTGCCAATTTTGTGGGAGCGAAATGGAGATCGGCTATATCGCCTGTAAGCACTCTGTTCATTTCTTCGGGAAACGGCTGGGTCTTGTCGTAGGTTCTGAGACCCGCTTCAACGTGTCCCAGCTTGATTCCGCTGTAAAAGGCAGCAAGGGCGCCTGCAAATGTTGTCGTTGTATCTCCGTGCACAAGCACAAGGTCGGGTTTTGCCTCCTTCATAACGCCCTCAAGTCCTCTGAGCGCTCTTATTGTTATATCCGTAAGAGTCTGCCCCTCCTGCATTATATCAAGATCATAATCCGGCTCGATCCCGAAAATATCAAGAACCTGATCGAGCATCTGCCTGTGCTGTGCCGTAACGCACACAAGCTGATCGACATATGGGCATTTTTCCATCACTTTAATAAGCGGAGCCATTTTTGTTGCCTCAGGTCTTGTGCCGAATATGCTCATAACCTTTATTTTTTTCATAAGCCTCTCCTTTTATGCACTGTCTGTTTTCCGGCTTAAAGCCGTATAAAAACAGCTATATACGATTGGTAAACATTACTGATATATATAATATACCATAGCGGAGAATTTGTCAAATAAAGAGATTATTTTGATTGTGTCAAGTTGTTCTGGGAGAATTTATCAGGAAATTAATGAGTTAATACGGGCATAGGATTTCAGAAGCAC
>CANQXR010000073.1 GCA_947627855.1 uncultured Clostridia bacterium | reverse complement strand
TGAGTAAACAGCACGGCGACTTTTTAAAAAGTCGCCGTGCTGTTTACTCAGACGGAGCTGCCCCTGTGCCCCCGATGCGCCGCCCCTCAGAACCGCATATGCGGTTTGAGGGGTGGTGCAATAATTCAATTTCTGTTTCTGCTGTTGCCCATAATTATGGCAATAAATCTCAAAAGCGTTGCCAGGGCTGCGGCAGCTGATGCAACATAAGTAAGTGCAGCCGCACTCAGAACCTTTCTCGCCCCCGGAACCTCGTCACTGTCAAGATATCCGTAATTCTTCAGATTTTTAAGCGCTCTTGCAGATGCGTTGAACTCAACAGGCAAAGTAACCAGCTGAAACAGCACAACAACCGCATAGAGAACCGCTCCGAAAACAGCAATCGTATAGAATCCCGAAAAAGCGCCCATAAGAAGTCCAAGTAATATAAGCGGCATTGCCAGCTTGCTTGAGAAGCTTACTGCGGGAAAAATACCCGTTCTTATCCTTAAAGGAACATAGCCGACATTGTCCTGTATGGCGTGTCCCGTTTCGTGAGCCGCCACACCAAGGGCAGCTACGCTTTTGGAATTGTAAACTCCGTCAGAAAGTCTTAAAACCTTATTCTTAGGATCATAGTGGTCAGTGAGATTTCCGCTCACATGCTCAACACTGACATCAAAAATGCCTGCATTGCCCAAAAGCTGCCTTGCCACATCGGCGCCCGTATATCCTCTTTTGTTTGCCACCTTTGAATATTTGTTAAATGTACTGCTTACCTTTGACTGGGCATAAACCGCAAGTATCATTGCGGCTATAAGCAATACGACCGCAATAAGCTGAAGTCCGCTGAAACTGCCATATCCGCCGTACATATACGGATAATATCCTCCATAAAACATAATTTGACCCTCCTCACTGATTTTCATTGTAAAAAATACAAAAAATTTCTTTTTTCATTTAAATATACGAAATTATCTGCCCAAAGTTTGACCGACATCTATTTTATGTCCCAACAAATAATCCCTGACACTCATTTTCTTTGAATTCGCCGCCTGAATTTCCGTTATTATCAAGGCTCCGCTGCCTGTTTTTACGGCTATTCCGTTTTTATCGGCACGGATTATGCTTCCGACAGCCCTGCCGGAACCATTCTTTTCCGCCTTAGCCGAATAAACCTTTATTTTTTCGCCCTTATAGAATGTGTATGCGCCCGGATTGGGATTCAGTCCTCTTATAAGATTGACAAGCTCCTTGGAGTTTCTTGAAAAATCAAGCTCTCCCATTTCCTTTGTTATTTTATGGGCATAGCTTGAAGCAGAATCGTCCTGCTTTTCTGCTCTCACTTCTCCCCGTTCTATCATTTCTATGGCCTCTGTTATGGCGTCGGCTCCCAAAGAAGCCATTTTATCGTGAAGCGTCCCGTAGGTATCCCCTGCTTCAATAGGCAGCGGCTTTTTCAATATCATATCCCCCGCATCAAGCTCCTTCACCATATACATAATAGTAACGCCGGTAACGCTTTCTCCATCTATTATAGCCCTCTGTATAGGCGCCGCCCCTCTGTATTTCGGAAGTAAAGATGCATGAACATTTACAAAGCCATATCTGGGAAGTCTGAGAAGCTCCTCCGGTATAAGCTGACCGAACGCCGCAAGAACTATAATATCCGGGGCAAATTCCCTCATCTGCTCCTTAAAGGTGCTTTCATTTACCGATTTGGGCTGAATTACAGGAATGTTGTACTTTTCGCCGAGAAGCTTTACAGGGGTGGGAATTACCTTCTTTCCTCTGCCCTTCGGCTTGTCGGGCTGACTGACCACAGCAGCGACTTCGTGGGTGTCTATAAGCCTTTGCAATATAGGCACGGCAAATTCAGGTGTTCCGAAAAAAACGATCCTCATTTTTATTCCTCGCTTTCTGCCTCCATAAGCTCGCCCTCAACCTTGTCCGTATACAATATGCCCTCAAGATGGTCGGCTTCGTGACAAATGCATCTCGCAAGAAGGTCCTCGGCTTCTATTATCATTTTGTCCCCATCACGGGTATAACATTCCGCCTTTACCCATTTTGGTCTTGTTACCTTGCCTACAAATCCGGGAACGGAAAGACAGCCCTCATCATCGGTCTGACTGCCGCCGCTTTCAATTATAACGGGATTGATAAGCTCTAAAAGACCCTCTCCTATATCAATAACAACCGCCCTTTTAAGAATACCCACCTGCGGAGCCGCAAGCCCCACTCCGTTGTAGTTGTACATAGTTTCAGCCATATCGTCAAGAAGCTGTCTGAGTTTTTCGTCAAAAACCTTCACGTCCTTGCATTTTTTTCTTAAAATGTCGTCCTCCTCGGTTCTTAATTGTCTTAAAGCCATATGTTTAAACCTCCTAAGGTATGTACTTGGGATTAATTGTCACATTAACTGAAATTCCTCCCATATCTTCTCTTTCCATGAGCTTGTCCAGGCAGTAAAAGACATAATTTTTAAGCTTTTGCTCCTCATAGCCCTTTATAATGATTCTGTGGCGGTATTTATCGTTTATTTTGGAAACCATAGCCGCCGCAGGTCCTATTCTTTCATATTTTTTGCCCCTGCCGTAAAATTCAAGGAATGCGGAAAAGGCGTGCAGCCTTGAAATAACCTTTTTTTCATCTTCGCCGGCAAAAAGCACAGTGCACAGCTCAGTAAAGGGCGGATATTTCATTTGCCGTCTGAACTCTATTTCCTCCCTGTAAAAACTGATGTAGTCATTTTTTTTGGCATATTGTATGCAGTAATTTTCGGGCATATAGGTCTGTATAAGAACCGTCCCCGTGCTGTCGGCTCTTCCTGCCCTGCCTGCAACCTGTGTTATAAGCTGAAAGGTATTTTCAGCCGCTCTGAAATCCGAGGAATTGAGGGACATATCCGCCGCAACGACCCCCACAAGCACTACCTCCGGAAAGTCAAGACCTTTTGCTATCATCTGAGTACCCACAAGTATATCGGCTTCCTTTTTTGCAAAGGCATTCAATATGCGCCTGTGGCTGTCCCTTGTCTTTGTGGTGTCAGCGTCCATTCTCAGCACTCTTGCAGTCGGAAAAAGCCTGTTTATTTCAGCCGTTATTTTTTCCGTACCGATTCCGAAATATTTGATATATCCCGAACCGCAGCTCGGGCATACCTCCGGTATATCCTCCTCGGCTCCGCAGTAATGGCATATAAGCTTATTTTCCCGTTTATGATAGGTGTAGTTTACGCTGCACCTTTCACAGCTGAACACATAGCCGCATTTTCTGCATGATACAAAAGTGGAATGACCACGCCTGTTCAGAAACAGAATTACCTGCTTCTTTTCCTCCAAAGCCTTGCCGACAGCCTTTTGCAGCCTTATGGAAAACATGGATTTATTGCCGAGGGTTATCTCATCTCTCATATCTACGGCATATATATTCGGGAATTTCATATTTATTCTGTTTTTCAGCTCCAACAGCCTGTATTCGCCATTTTCCGCCCTGTAATAGCTGTTTATGGAGGGCGTTGCACTTCCCAGAAGAACAGTTGCACCATAAATTTCCTTCAGCTTCAGAGCAGTTTCCACAGCATCGTATTTCGGCGTGACATCGGACTTGTATGTCTTTTCGTGCTCCTCGTCAACTATTATAACGCCTAAATTGTCAAAAGGAGCAAACAGAGCCGAACGTGGACCAATCATAATGGAAATGCGTCCTGTTCTTGCCTTTTTCCATTGGTCATATCTTTCGCCTCCGGACATTCCCGAATGAGTAACCGAAACAAGACTGCCGAATCTTTCTATAAATCTTCTGACAGTCTGAGGAGTCAGGGATATCTCCGGCACAAGCACAATAGCCTGCCTGCCCATTTTCAGAGCTGCGCTCACAATCTCCATATACACAAGCGTTTTGCCGCTGCCCGTAACACCCATAAGCAGGAAAGGCTTCTTGCCGCCGTCAGCGTTTTTAAGGTCATCAACAACCTCGTCAATTACCCTCTGCTGCTCATCTGTCGGCGTAAGAGGGCTTTTTTTGTCAGCCTCCGATGTTTTATAGAAATCCCTTGTTACCTCTATCTCCGTTATCTCGGCAATGCCCTTTTTAACAAGCCCTTCAACGGACGAAAATGAAACATCAAGCTCCGACATAAGCCTGTCAAGCTCAATTTCTCCTGTTTTGTCAAGATATTCCGCTATTTCCGCCTGCCGTTTGCTTCTTTTCAGAAGGGCTTCCATATTTTCCGTATTTACCGGCCTTATATATCTGACAACCTTATCCTTGGCTATTTTGGGGATTATGCATTGAAGGCATTCTGTCAGAGTGCAGTAATATTTGTCTGCCATCCACTTGGCAAGTTCAATACGCTCCTTGGAAAAAACGGGAAAGTCGTCCTTTAAGGCTGAAATCTCCTTGAGCCTGTGGCTTGTAGGCGCTTCATCACATATTCCTATAACATATCCCTCTGTTTTTCTGTTACCTCTGCCAAAAGGCACGCTCACACGCATTCCAACTTCAATGCGTTCCTCCAATATATCGGGGATAATATAATAATATATTCTGTCAAGCTCCTTCGCTTTTAATTCTATAATGACCTCGGCGTATTTCATTCTTCATCATCTATATCAAGTATATCGATGTCCTCATATTCGTCCTCGCCGTATTCACCATTATCTTCGATTTCATCTTCGGAGTCTGTCATAGCTTCATCGGAGCCTTCTTCATTTTCATGAAGCCCCCTTTCAAGCTCGTTTTTGATTTCTTCCTCCAATGATTCGCTTTCAATGTGTATCTCCGTTCCCTTTCCCTCAGGAACAACCTTTATTTTGCCTTTTTCTATTTCCTTGACGGCAATTGAAAGGGGCTTGTCACTTATTCCCTCACAATCGACCATAGGCGAATCGCCTGCTATAAGCTGACGCGCTCTTTTCGCCGCCGCCAGAACGACGGAATAACGACTTGTGACTGAGCTGCCGCCCTCCTTGTCCTTGTTCATAATGTCCATAAGTTCAGCATATGATGGTTTAAGCATATTATTCCACTCCTTTTTTTGTAAGAAAATTTTTTGGAAAATCCTTATTTCTTGCAGAAGCATATTTTTCCGTATCAACTATACTGTTTATACGCTTTGAAGCATTTCTTACCAAATCATTTATAACAATATAATCATATTTGTTAATCAGCTTTACTTCCTCTCTTGCACGTCTTAGCCTTAAAGCCATAACCTCCTCAGATTCAGTGTTTCTGCCTCTGAGCCTGTCCTCAAGGTCCTGTATGGTTTCGGGGGTGAGGAATATAAGAACCGCATCGGGATATTTTTCTTTAACCTGAATAGCCCCCTGAACCTCAATTTCAAGAATAACATTCTTACCCTCGGCAAGTCTTTTTTCTACATATTTAATAGGCGTACCGTAAAAGTTTCCGCAGAAAAGGGCATATTCCAAAAGCTCGCCGTTTTCAGCCATTTTCTTGAATTCCTTTTCGCTTCTGAAATAATATGACACACCCTCCTCTTCGCCGGGTCTTGGCTTTCTTGTGGTAACGGAAACGGAAAGACAATATTTTTCACTGTCCTTCATAAGCTCATTAACAACAGTTCCCTTGCCTGCCCCCGATGGACCGGATATTATAAGAAGGATACCCTTATTATTCATTTTCGCCGGCCTCCTTTGCGTCCGTAATGCCCCCAAGCCTTGAAGCAATGGTTTCGGGCTGATTAGCCGCTAATATCATATGGTCGCTGTCTGTAATGATTGCAGCTCTTGTTTTTCTTCCGCAGGTGGCGTCTATAAGTCTGCCCCGTTCCCTCTGCTCTCTTATAAGCCTTTTGACAGGTGCCGCTTCGGGGCTTACAACAGCGACTATCCTGTCAGCGGAGATTATATTTCCATAGCCTATATTTATAAACTTATTCATATCATCCCTCTTATTCTATGTTCTGCACCTGTTCTCTGACCTTTTCAATCTCGGTTTTAAGCAAAACAATGCTTTCCGTGATAATAAGATCGTTGCTTTTAGAGCCTATCGTGTTGACCTCCCTGTTCATTTCCTGAACAAGAAAATCGAGCTTTCTTCCTATGGCGCCATTTTCATTAAGTATAATCCTGAATTGATTTATGTGGCTGTAAAGCCGTGTAATCTCCTCGTCCACACAAGCCTTGTCAGCAAATAAGGCAACCTCGGTAAGTATCCTGCCCTCGTCAAAATCCAATTCCTTTATTTCATTAAGTCTGTCCGTAAGGCGCTGTCTGTATTCATCGGCAACAAAGGGCGCTCTATCCTTCACCCTGTCAACGATAAGCCTTATGCCCTCAAGCTTTTCAAACAAATCGGCTTTAAGAGCCTCGCCTTCCCTTGTCCTCATTTCAACGAATGCATCAAGCCCCTGTCTTAAGGCCTCCATAAGTCCGGCAAGGATTTCTTTGTTTTCACCATCAGAATCAAGTATGGATTTTTCCACGGTGATAACATCGGGAAAACGTGCAATAAGCCCCAGTGAAAGCCTGTCGTCAAGCTCATATTCATCGTTTATGGAATTCAGAACATCAACATAGCAGTCTGCCAGCGCCCTGTTAAGACTGACCTTATAGTCGCTCCCGGAAAAGGTTTCAAAGCTTACATATATATCTGTTTTTCCTCTGAAAATCTTTTTTACAGCCTCTTTCTTTATTTTATCCTCATAAGAAAGCATAATTCTCGGAAGCTTGATAGTAATATCATTATATCTGTGGTTTACCGATCTGATTTCCACAATAAATCTGCGGTCGCTGAGGGTCATTTCTCCCCTGCCGTAACCTGTCATACTTCTCATAAAAAAACACCGTATCCCTTCAACATTCACACTGTTACATTATATATTATACTATTTTTTTCAGAATTGTACAGTCCCTTTTTAAAACAAATCAAAAAATTTTTTCACCCATAAAACACAGAAAACCAACAAAAAAAAGAGAGGCTAAAAACCCCTCTCTGAAAAAGCTAGGCTAGCAGGATTCGAACCTGCGAATGACGGATTCCATCAAGTAGAGAAATGTGTTTTACAGTAGTTCGATATTTAGCTTAAATTTGGGATTTTTGCTTTATGTATTTATACGATTTTTGGCTTATAAAATATTTTGGTGGTTGAAAAGTGGTTGAAGTGGTTGAAGATGTATTTACAAATTAAGGACC
>CANQXR010000072.1 GCA_947627855.1 uncultured Clostridia bacterium | reverse complement strand
AATTACAGGGACAGAGCCTTCTGCAAACCTTACCTCCATAAAATCGCCTCCTTTCAGTTAAATTTTACAAGACTCTGTCCTTACTGCAAAAACAAGGTCGGTGAAAAAAAGAGAACAGACATACCGTTCTCATAACAGCAATTGTAAATTCTGCGACTTCCATCTTTTCATAGTCGCTTCACAGGGGTAGTCCTCAAATCCAAGAGTATCAGGCGTTATTAGTTCTTCTGTAACATCTCTTATTATTTCCTTCTCGTAGTGCTTATATGGAAGAATAATTTTCGGAATTTCTCTGTGAATTGAACCACATTTTTTACACTTCATACGCCTTACAAAAATATAATTCACTTTCCTATTTTTACTACGCACTGTTCTTAAAACTCTGTCATAATAATCAAGTTCCCCTCCGCACAAAGAGCAAGTCTGAGCTCCTGCAAAAACCATAAAATCAGCTCCCGAAAATCTAATCTAAAATAGAAATCTAATTTAGAATAAAACTGTGTATATTATGCGTCTGTCCGTGTTTGACAATTTATGTACTATAATATATAATTGTAGATGACATTTCAAGCCGCAGAAAGCCGCATAATTGTAGTTTATGAAAGGAGAAAAATATGCTCATAATATGTCCTGAATGCAAATTACAAGCAAGCGACAAAGCGCTCATCTGTCCGCATTGCGGATATCCGTTGAAAAAATACGCCAAAAATAGTAAAAGCAAAAGGCGTATGAAGCTGCCAAACGGTTTCGGACAAATATACGAAATAAAAAACCGCAATCTTCGGAATCCGTTCCGTGCAATGGTGACCGTAGGTAAAACCGATGAAGGAAAACCCATTTGCAAAAGTTTAAAGCCAAAAGCCTATTTTAAAACCTACAACGAAGCCTATGCCGCCCTTATGGAATATAACCAAAATCCATATGACTTATCTCAATCCATAACTATGAATGACCTTTATGAAAAATGGAGTAAAGAACATTTTGAAAGAAATAAAAGTTCCAGTTCAACTGTGGAGTCCTATACATCATCTTGGAAATACTGCACTTCTATATATAACATTGAAGTCAGAAATATAAGAATAAGGCATTTAAGAAACTGTATAGAAAATGCCTCAGTGCAAAAGAACGGCTTTGAAAGAAAAGCAACACCGGGTATAAAAAAACTAATCAAGGTTTTGTTTAATCTTATGTTCGATTATGCTGTGGAGTATGAAATTACAGACAAAAATTATGCAAGGGAGTTTTCCATTAAGGAATCCAAAGAGCCTGTAAAATCACATATGGCATTTACAGACAATGAAATGTCGATAATGTGGGAAAATGTCAATAGAGTTCCTTACACAGATGTTATTCTTATACAATGTTATTCGGGCTGGCGACCGCAGGAGATGTACCTTTTAGAGCTAAAAAATACAGACATTGAAAAAGGTTTTTTTCAAGGCGGAATAAAGACGAAAGCAGGCAAAAACCGTATAGTTCCCATTCATCAAAAAATAATGCCTCTTGTCAAAAAAAGATACGAAGAAGCTGAAAGGCTCGGCAGCAAATATCTTATAAATAAGACAGAAGACGGAACAAACTTTACCTACCATCAGTATAAAAAGATGTTTACAAACGTGATAACTACTCTTAATTTGGACGAGAGGCATCTTCCGCACGACTGTCGTAAACAATTCGTAACAATGGCAAAAAAATATAATGTAGACGAATATGCCATAAAATACATCGTAGGTCATACCATAACCGACATAACAGAAAAAACCTATACCCAACGAAATGTGGATTGGCTCAAATCTGAAATGGAAAAAATAAAATAAAATGTCGCAATTGTGTCGGAATAATGTCTGAATAATATATCAGAACCAACGTTCCTAAAAAATGTATGAACTATGTCAGAACGGAGTCATTTTATAGACTTCAAAAAGATGTTGGCCACGTTAAAAAAGATGTAAAATATCGTATTTGGAATTCTTAAATTTTAATAGAACCAATATTACAGTGATTTTGATGATTATGTTATAAGCGAGGGCATTGATGTCGGAAACAGCCCATTTAAGGACACAGATGATGAATATGTTACTCTTGCCTATCGATTGGGTATTGTAAAAGGCAGAGGGGAGGACACCTTTGCCCCGAATGACAAAATAACAAGGCAGGAGGCGGCAGTTATGCTTTGCGGACTTATGGACGCCTGTGAAGCTGACAGCTATTTTGATTATGATACATCGGAGAGGGTGGATTTTACGGATAAGGGCTATTTTGCCGACTGGGCAAAGGAAAGCATTGTCAGAATAACCTCTGCTCCCATAGGCGGAAATATGGCAATAATGACAGGCACAGGCGGCGGAAAGTTTTCCCCATGGTTTAATTACAGCAGAGAACAGGCGATAGCCACCATGGTCAGAATAAATGATATTATAGGGACTGATTTTTAATCTTTGCAAATATTGACATATGACATTGAATTCTGTAAAATGTAATTATAATAACTCAGAGTTAAAAGGAGGAATATGAAATGAAAAGAATTACGGCATTTTTGTTGTCGTCAGTCCTTGCTTTCACAGCAGGCTCGTCTTTGGCTTTTGCCGCTGATGACGTAAGGATCGTGGTCAACAATGAAACTATGAATTTTGCAGGGGATCAGCCGCCTGTGATACAGAATGGCAGGACGCTTGTTCCTTTCCGTGCTGTTTTTGAAAAAATGGGAGCGGAAGTGGAATGGTACAGCGATTCCAAGCTTTGCAAGGCAAGCCTTGGGGGTGTTGAGGTTGCTATACATATAGACAGCACAACAGTGTCCATAAGCGGCAAGGCGTCTGTGGAAAGCGATGTTCCGGCACAGATCATAAACGGCAGGACAATGGTTCCTTTAAGAGTGCTTTCGGAGGGCGTGGGAGCCGATGTTGACTGGAATCCCACAACCAAAACAATTACCGTATCAAGCCCTGCGGCATCTGTCGGCAGAACCGGCGTAACAGCCCCTGTGGCTTCGGACGGCATAGGCGAGGAAGAGGCAAAGAGCATAGCCTTTGAAAATGCGGGAATAAACCCCTCGGACGCTCAGCACTTAAGTGTCCGCATTGACAAAGAGCGTACAGGTGATGTGTATGATATTGAATTCTATGCCAATGGAACGGAATTCGATTATGAGATAAGTGTTGCAACAGGTGAAATCGTTTCTATGGATAAGGACGCCGAGGGAATCGATTTTAACAGCGGCGCACAGCCTCAGCCGACAGCCGGCGGTAAAATAACCTCCGACAAGGCCATAGAAATTGTACTGGCTGATGTGGGTCTTGGTCAGGATCAGGTAAGCCGCCTGAGAGCAAACCTTGATCATGATGACGGTATGGAGATATACGAGGTTGAATTCTATAAGGACGGAGCAGAGTACAGCTATGAGATAAATGCCGCAGACGGCAAAATTCTGGGCAAAGAAATTGACATAGACGATTAATTGTAAAGGCACACCGGCTCCTCGCCCGCGGGCAGCTCCGAAGCGGAGCTGCCTTATTTATATGGGGTTTATAATTCCAGTTTATTTATGGTTTCTACCAGTTCGTTGTTGTTTTTTGTTTTGGACATAAGGTCGTTAAATGTTGTGGTAAGCTCATATGAAGTGGACTCAGCCGCCGATCTTCTGAGTTTATATACACATTCAAGCTCGTTTTTGCTGAGCAGCATTTCCTCTCTGCGGGTTCCTGATTTTATAATATCAATTGCAGGGAAAATACGCCGTTCGGAAAGCCTTCTGTCAAGCACAAGCTCCATATTTCCGGTTCCTTTGAATTCTTCAAATATAACATCGTCCATTTTGCTGCCTGTTTCCACAAGAGCGGTTGCAAGAATGGTAAGGCTTCCGCCGCGTTCTATATTTCTTGCTGCTCCGAAGAATTTCTTGGGCATATATAATGCAGATGGGTCAAGTCCGCCGGAAAGAGTTCTGCCGCTTGCGGGAACGGTTAAATTATAAGCGCGTGAAAGTCTTGTTATGCTGTCTAAAAGAACAACAACATCATGCCCCTGCTCCACAAGTCTTTTGGCTCTTTCAAGAACCATTTCGGCTACACGCTTGTGGTTTTCGGGCTGTTCGTCAAATGTGGAATATACGACTTCAACATTATCTCCCATAATTGATCTTTGTATGTCCGTTACTTCTTCAGGACGCTCGTCAATAAGCAATACTATAATTTTCACATCAGAATAATTATTTTTGATTGAATTTGCAATTTTTTTGATCAATATTGTTTTTCCTGCCTTGGGAGGAGAAACGATCATTCCTCTCTGACCTTTTCCGATAGGTGAAATCAAGTCTATTGTTCTTGTGGAAATATCTTCTTTATCGGTTTCAAGCCTGAGCTTTTCCGCCGGATAGATGGGTGTCAATTTATCAAAATTGGGACGTCGATAAATTTTATACGGCGGATCGCCGTTTACTGACTGAATATAAACAATGGCTTCAAATTTGTCGCCTTCTCGCTGGGGGCGTGTAAAGCCTTCAACATAATCCCCTGTTTTAAGATTGAATCTCTTGATTTGAATGGGTGAAATAAAAACATCATCCGACCCCGGCAGACAATTGTCTTTCCTCAGAAAGCCGAATCCATCCGGATTTACTATTTCAAGAACTCCGCCCTTTAATTCGGAGGTTTTTTCTCTGTGGGAAAAATCATCGCCGGAGCTTGTTCTTGTACGTCTTTCATCGGTAAAATCCTCATATTTTATAACAAATGAGTCGCGGATTGAAGGAGGCTCATTTTGTTTCACACTGTCCTGTGCTTCATATGATGAATTTTGATTGAAATTTTTAACGGGCTTTGCCGAATCTTCAGAAATTTGATTATCATTTGCGGAAACATTCAAATCAGGTGAAGATCCGCCGTTCATTGACGGATCCTCACTGAGCTTTTCTTTGATCTTTTCAATCAGAATACCCTTGGGAAATGTTGTTACGCTTTTTACCCCCTTTTCTTTGCCCAGCTTTCTGAGCTGAATAAGGGTTAAAGCTTCTAAATTCATAAGGTATCCTCCTAAAATATTATAAAAATTATTCTGCGCCGTCAACATCGGGTATTATAAGCTTCTGACCTACTGTCAGATTTGTTGAATTACCCATGTTGTTGGCTTCCTGAATGAGCTTGTATTTTGATTCATCGCCAAGCTCGGTTCTTGCGATTTTGGAAAGTGTATCTCTCTGCTGAACTATATAGACCTTTCCTTCTCCGGAGCCTTCCCCGTCGGAGCTGTCGCTGCCGTTTTCGGTTCCGTCCTCGCTTTTGGCGTCTGTTTCAGAGCTTATTTCGGTAGGAGATGTAAGCTCGTCAATTCTTGCATTGAGATTTTCCAGATCTTCCATATTCTTGTTTATAGTTTCTTCATATTTCTGCTTCTGAGCTTCAAGCTCGGCATTCAGATGTCTGTTGTTTATAAACAGAGCGGTCATAATGAGCAGAACTATAACAAGCAATATTGTCAGAGCCATAAATTTAAGGGAAAATTCGATTTTTCCTCCGCCGCGCTTTGAACTGCCGTAGTCGTCATAATCGTCATAGTCGTCATAATCATCATCATAATTATTATAATCGGAGGAGTCATTATCCTTATAATCGTCATAATAATCATCATCATAATCATCATACTTATCGGACTTGCTGCGTTTTGCAGGCTCTGCTTTTGGTTTCTTCACCTTTTTAACGACACGCTTTTTGCGCTTTACGGGCTTGACAGGCTCTTCATCTTCAAATTCGTCGTCATCGTAATAGTCGTCCTCCGGCTCAGGAGCTTTCTCCTTGACCTTCTTAGGTGTTTTTACAACGCTTACCTTTTTCTTCTTTCTTACAGGGGCAGACTTTTCCTCCGCCGGAGGAGCGTCCTCGTAAGGTTCATCATCTGACTCGGCAGCCGTTTCGTCATACGCTCTGTCATAAGAGTCCTCTTCAACATAATCATCTGTTTTATCGGGGACATCGTTATATTTTGCCTCGGCTTCAACGTCAGCCTCATCGGGATAATCGCTTTCATCGTTATCAGACGCATATTCCTCAATCAGACCCCTGACTATGCTTTTTGTTTCTTCATCAGCCTTAAAAGAACGGGAGTTTTCATCGCCGTCGTTTTCAGCCCTCTGCTGTCCTCCCCGTCTGCCAAGAGAACGTACCTTTGGATTACTCATATTATACCTCCATATGTATAAGTAGTTACTGTCTGACAAAAAATATTAAATGCAGACAATACTATACATGTATAATTGTATAATTTTATTTGCAAAATGTCAAGGATAATGACGAATTTTTTATCAAATTAATATAAAAAAAGACTTTTTTGTCTTTAAATGACATAAAAAGTAAAAAAGCACAAAACCTTGCCTAAGAAGTGATGTGCTGTTTTAATGCCCGGAACCGGACTTGAACCGGTACGGTATCGCTACCGCAGGATTTTAAGTCCTGTGCGTCTGCCAATTTCGCCATCCGGGCATGTATAAATAATAAATAAAAATGGGAACAATAGGGCTCGAACCTATGACCCCCTGCTTGTAAGGCAGATGCTCTCCCAGCTGAGCTATGCTCCCATAGTGCGACTCGGAAGGGGCTCGAACCCTCGACCTCCGGCGTGACAGGCCGGCGCTCTAACCAGCTGAGCTACCGAGCCGAATCGCTTAAATATGATGTTTTAATGTCGTTATCTCAGCGACAAGAATTAGTATACTACGATAACTCTGTTTTGTCAATACCTTTTTTTAAATTTTTTTAAATTGGTTCTGTGGCTTGCTTGTAATTTGCATTCAGGACATATTATGAGCATATTTTTCTCCTTTCATAAACTACAATTATGCGGCTTTTTGCGGCTTGAAATGTCATCTGCAACAGAGAGATTCGGAAAATTATTCTTCCATATAAGCACTATGAGAAGGAAATAATAAGAGGTGTTACAGAAGAACTAATAACGCCTGATACTCTTGGATTTGAGGACTACCCCTGTGAGGCGACTATGAAAAGATGGAAGTCGCAGAATTTACAATTGCTGTTATGAGAACGGTATGGCTGTTCTCTTTTTTTCACCGACCTTGTTTTTACAGTAAGGGCAGAGTCTTGTAAAATTTAACTGAAAGGAGGCGATTTTATGGAGGTAAGGTTTGCAGAAGGCTCTGTCCCTGTAATT
>CANQXR010000071.1 GCA_947627855.1 uncultured Clostridia bacterium | reverse complement strand
GACTTGTCCGCTCCCCCTCCGCCCCCTTTCCCCCTCTGTCCCTCGCCCCGCCGCCGACCCGCAGTATATTTGGCGTTAAGCCGAATATGCTTGCGGAACAATTAAAACAGGCTGCCGTACTGTTGTTGCGACAAGTGCGGCAGCCTTGCAGACGCTGTTATTCTAAATCCTCATCATCTTCGTCTACATACACATATTCGTATTCATCATCGTCCTCGTCATCGTCATATTCATACTCAACATCGTCATATTCTTCATCTTCATCATATTCGTATATATATTCTTCATCATCTTTGTAAATATAATCATCGTCATCGTCTTCCTCTTCATAGTCATAATCGTCATCATAATCCTCATCATCTTCATCGTCATATTCTTCTTCTTCGTCCTCTTCCCCTTCATATTCCTCGTATTCATATTCATCATCATACTTGGTATTGCTTTCACGTTTTTCCTTATGGTCGGGACTTTTCGGCGATGGTTTTGCTGCCTTTGCAAGCCTTCTTGATTTTACAAATATGGCAATAAGGGCGATTATTATGAGAAGTGCCACAAGACCGAATATTCCCATAACAATATAGAGCATAAGCATATCATTGTCGAGAATGTCTGACAGCTTTGCTATTGGCTCAGGGGCAGGTGGTTCTTCGGTTTCGTTGAAGAAATACTCTGCCGGCGAGCAGGCGAATATCTTATTATATACATTGGCAAGCACATTCAGCATATCTCCCTGAACCGCTTCCTCGCTGCACATCAGATTATCGCCGCTGAAATTGAGAAGATTTTTGTCTATTGCAAGAGCAACGGGACTGTCATATTCGTCTTTATTGTCATAAATATTATAAAGGGCAAGATAATAATCGGTGTTGCCGGGATAATAGCAATGCTTATATACATTGAGAAGCTTACCGCCGCAGGCAAGAAGCTCGCCATATGTCAGATTGCCGTCCTTTTCAATATTAAGCTCTTCCAGAACGTCCTCGGCATCTTTCTTGAGCATATTTGTGACAATATTCATAAATTCGCTTCGGCTTATGCTTTGATCCACATCAAGATTTTCTGTGCTGACATAGCCTTTTAAAAGGAAATTTGTTATTCTTTCCTTTTTTGCATTGCCATAGCCGCTTACGGCTTCATAGCTTTCCTCTGCGTTCTGTATGAGATATTCTCCCGTTTTGAGGGTGGAGAATATAAGACACTTGTTGTTTCCGTCATATACGCCGCCTATGTTTTCCACACTGTTTGAAGTGTTCATGTAACAGGTGGGAGAGGTGTGTATTGTATAGAAGCCGAATGAAACGGGAGCAGGCAGCTCGTTTATACGCATATCGTCCTGATCCTTAAAGGTTATATTATAGCCGTTTGTGGTTTCTTCAAATATGATCTTAAGCTCGTCATAGTCATTGAATATTGTTTCGAGATCGTCCTTTTCTATTATTATCTGATGGAGATTGTCACCCACAAGAATAAGGAGTCTGCTCATATCATCAAGCTCTGTAAGCACGTCCTTTGAAATAACCGTTTCTATGGGCGCATCATAGTCGAAGCCGCTTATATCAACTCTTGCTATGGGGCGCACATCTCTTGCAAGCCCTATCTCCGAATCTCTCAGCTGCTGAACCATATCGTCCGAGAATGATTTTACCTCACTTGCCAGTCCCGCTATATTTTCTGCATTTACAACGGCTCTGCCATTATCGGAATAATATGCCCTGCAGCAGTAGGAGGACGATGCGAATTCTATATATTCCGCAATTATATCCTTCGACTGGTTTGACGGAGTGGGATAGTCTGCTATCATATCCGTAAGCTTCTGGAAATACTGATTTTTATCGTTCAGTCTTGCAAGCTCTTGATAGTCTATGGTTGCCCTGAGAGCCTCGCTGTTGTCGGCTTCCTCAAGCTCTCTGTCCTCGTGAGCGGCTACTGCAACAGCCGAGTCTGAGGTAGCGCCTCCCCATGAAAGTCCGCTGTATGCCGATGGATCTCCATCGCCGTCATAGAAAAGAATGTCAACAAGCTTATTTGTGTATTCCGGATTTATGAAATATCCGCTGTCGCCGGAGCGCAGTCCGCCCGGAAGTGTCGCCATATTAAGGCTGTCCTGAGTCAGAACAGGGAAGAATGGCGTATATTTAAGCGCATCTGTTACCGACATATTTGTTTTGACGTAGGTAAGGAAGGTTTCGAC
Source organism: uncultured Clostridia bacterium (assembly GCA_947627855.1). Classification (GTDB taxonomy): domain Bacteria; phylum Bacillota; class Clostridia; order Lachnospirales; family CAG-274; genus JAJQCI01. The sequence continues at coordinate 4,994 of CANQXR010000071.1, read as the reverse complement.
ATAGCTGTTTATGTTTTTGAGAATGTTCTCCTTTGAAAGAGCCTGTCCCATAAGTGTTCTGAGGAAAAGCTGCTGAACCTGCACTCTGTCCACATCACCGTTTGTGTACTGTCTGAAACGCACAAGTCCCATAGCCTGATAGCCGTTAAGCTGCTGCTCTCCGGCGCTAAGGTCAATGTAAAGATCCTGTGTTGCATCGTTATAGTGCATATCCTGCGGAACATTTATGGTTATTCCGCCCATATCGTCCACTATCTTCTGGAATGCCTCTACATTTATGGTTATATAATATGATATCTGAGGTATGCCCAGCATTTCCTCAAGCTCTTCTGTGAGATATTTGGCTCCGTCCTCTTCACCCCATGAGTGTACGGCGTTGATCTTCATTGTTTTGGGACCGAAGTGCCCATCGCTTTTCATTTCATTATACAGATCATCGCTTAATGTGACATAGGTGTCACGGGGTATGGAGAGTGCGTTTATTGTTTTTGTGTTTTTATCGAAGCACGCAACGATTATAACGTCCGAAAGGCGTTCGTCCTGGTCTACGCCGTATATGCCAAAAAAGGTTTTATCGGGAATACTTCCCAGAATATTGGCCTCCGCAAGCTGTTCCTCAGCTCTTTCACGGGCTGTTTTTGAAGCGTCCGCAACGGCTGCGTCGGCGTCCTTGAGCCCCTGTTCAAGAGCAAGCTCTGCTTCGCTTGCGACAACCTCCTGATTATGCTCTATTTTCGATTTCATGTAAAAACCGAACCATACTCCCATGGCGATAACATAAATGAGGAGTATAACAAGAACAATGGATATGAACTTGAAATAATTCTTTGCTCCCGATTTTCTTTTTTTATTCTGAATTTTTTTATTTTTTCCCATTATTTATTTCTCCCGTACAGATTTTGCAGAAATGTGACTAAACCAATCTTAAGTATAACAAAAATGTGCCTTTTTGACAAGTATTAATATTAAATTTTTAATAAAAGTAAATTCTCAAAGCAGCTTTCACCATGGAATTTTCTTTGAGAATTTACGAGGGTATATTTTATGCTGTTGATGCCGCTGCGAACCGTGGGTTTGCTTTATTTCTGTTTTCCGGTGAAATAATTTTCAAAATAAATCTGCGCATCGGTTTCGTTTTTCCCGTAAGGCTCTTTTGAATAGCTGCCGTCGGGAAGCATTCTGTGGCTCATAACGGTATCCTTTTCATATATGCCAAGCATATGAAGGATTTCCGACTTTATGCTTGGGGAATTTATGGGAGCGAGAACCTCCACCCTTTTCAGCAGGTTTCTGTTCAGAAGATCCCCTGAGCCTATATATATTCTTGCACTGTCGCCGTCACCGAAGCAGAATATCCTGCTGTGTTCCAGATATTTGCCCAAGGCGCTTTTTACGGTTATGTTTTCGGTTAGCTTTGGAATACCCGGCTTCAGACAGCATATTCCCCTTATAAAAAGCTCTGTGCGCACTCCTGCGGCGGAGGCGTTTATAAGCTGCCCCATGACCTCTGTATTATTCAGCGCATTTGCTTTGATTCTTATTCTTCCTTTTTCTCCCTTCAGACGCTCCTTTTCAATTTCTTCTGACAGATGGGATATATAAAGCTTCGGTCCTATCCACAGGCTTCTGCTGCTTTCGCAAAGCTCTCCCTCGCAAAGAGTACGGAAAAGCTCCGCTGCATCAAGCCCAATTTCCTCATCGGCTGTTATCAGCGAAAGGTCGGTATACTGCTCGCTGGTTTTTTCATTGTAATTGCCTGTTCCTATCTGAGTGATATAGCTTATTTCTCCTGTTTTGCTGCGGCGTGTGATATGGCACACCTTTGCATGAAGCTTATATTCTTCGGGACCGTATATAACAGTGCAGCCCGAATCCTCAAGAATTCCTGCGTAGTTTATATTGTTCTCCTCGTCAAATCTCGCCCTCAGCTCAAGAACGCATATTACCTCTTTGCCCTGCTCCGCCGCATATGCGAGGGCGGAAACAATTCTGCTGTGGTTTGCCATTCTGTATAATGTTATTTTTATGGATATTACATCGGGGTCGTTTCCCGCCTCATACAGAAGCTCTATAAATGTCTGTATGCTCTGATAGGGGAACGAAAGAAGTATGTCGCTTTTGTCAATATATTCCATTATATGTCCCTTTCTGATTAAGGGGCTTTTAACGGGAACATACTTATTATAAAGAAGATGTTTTTTCTCGGCGCCGAGATTTGCCGCCAGTGAATATGCAAAGGAAAAATCAAGAGGCGTTTTTCTTACAAATATCTGACCTTTGTCTATTTTCAGCTTCTTTATAAGGAAGGCTTCCATAATATCTGAGGGTGTGTCTGACATAACAAGCCTTACCGCCTGAAGTCTTTTCCTCTTTTTCAGCGCATCTGTCATTATGCTTCTGAAATCAGCGTCATATCCCTCCAGAACAAAATCATCGAATTCTATGTCGGCGTTTCTGGTGACTCTCACAAGAACGCTTTCGGAAACACTGTGCCTTGTGAAAATCTGCTGTGAAAAATGCCTTACAAGCTCCGATGTTATACATATTTTGTATTTGCCGTCATATTCATATATGAAATGGGGGCTTAAGCCGGAAAAGGTTATTATTCCGAATTTAAGGTTTCCGCGCTTTGTTTTCAGCTCACAGCAAACATATATTTCATTGTTTCTGAGAAAGGGGAACGGGTGGTTTACGTCTATTACAATAGGGGAAACAACCGGCATTATGTTTCTTCTGAAATATTTTGAAATAAGCTCCTCTTCGTTTTCGCTCAGACTGTCCGGGTCTGTGAATTCTATATTTTCAGCCCGGAGAGCGTTTTTTATGCCTTCAAAAATTTCCTTTTCGTTCTCCGATATTTCTCTTGCCTTGTCATATATATATTTTAAACGGGCATAGCCTTTTTTGCATTGCTTTCCCACTCTTACCATGAAGAATTCATCAATATTGGAATAAAAAACAGACATGAATTTAAGTCTTTCAAGCAAAGGAACCGAGCTCCGTTCCGCCTGCTTCAGCACTCTTGAGTGGAATTCAAGCAAACTTGTTTCTCTGTCTGCAAAAAGCTCTTCATACATAAGCCGTCTCCTTTTCTGCGGTCACACTCCGCCGGATATTATTGCATTTCTGCTGTATATTATACTAATTATACTAAAAATAAACTGTGTTGTAAAATAAAATATTGACTAAATTCCCTTAAAATGTTATTCTTATTACAATCTATTTTATTTAAGGACAGATATTATGAATTTGAGAAAACAGCTTGCTTTTATTATGATATCCCTCTATGCGGCGTGGTGTTTCAAGCCATGGTATTTCCCGGAGGATATTTATAAGGAGCTTATAATTTGGACATTCGGCATATTTGCAGCCATAAATATAATATGGTTTTGTGTAAACGCACTTTTAAGAGCCGCAGGAATGAGAGAGCTTATAACCGTTGAAAAAAGAACGGAGGTCAAAAAAGGACGTGAATTCGGCATGGACATAACAAGAATTGTCGCCGTTCTTTTTGTGCCGTTCATACATTTTTTCGGGGACACAAATTATTACGGTGCGCCGATAGAGGGGCAGGTTATGTTCCTTATGACGGCGCTGCGATGGCTGGTTCTTACGGCGGTTCCTATATTCATGATAATAACAGGTTATTTCAAGTCTGAAAAAAATGCGGATTTTTCCCATTATAAGGCAATTATACCTGTTTTGCTGACACATATAGTCTGCTGTCTTGCAAGGCTTTACACGGATAAGCACATTCATGGCATAGAGCTTACCGCCGAATATATAGCCGACAAGCTTCTTTATTTCAATTACGGCTGGTATGTCAGACTGTATATAGGGCTTATTCTGCTTGTTCCTTTCCTTAATAAAATGTATAAGGGCTGTGAAAGCAGAAAAAACAAGGAAATGCTCATACTTACCATAATTCTCCTTACTGCCGTAGGTCCTCTGACGTATGATGTTATACCTGTTTCGTGGCTTATAATATATGTTATGGGATATTACTTCATAGGCTCGTACATAAGGGAATATAAAATAAGGATAAATCCCGTCCTGAATATTATGCTTATAGCCCTGACGGTCTTTCTGACTGCTTACGGAACATACGGGAACAGCGGCGGCGGAATTTTCAACTGGGATTATATAGGCTATTCAAATAATTCGGGCTATTCCTCCCTGCCGGCATTCATTGTGGCGTCACTTATCGTAATACTTCTTTCCGATATGACCTGCCCGATAGGAGTGGTCAGGCTTGCCGCAAAGTCCATATCCATATTGTCACTGGAAATGTATCTCTTCAGCCAGATGTACGATATGATAATATATAAACCCTATCAGCAGCAGGGCTATGATTTCACTCAGTACATACCCATCGCAGGCAGACTTCTTACGACTATAATATTGCTGTCCCTTGTTACGTCAGCCGCAAAAAAAATCATATTCTATATTGCGAAGCTCGGCGGCAGAAAAATACGGTCAATGCTTAATGAAAGAACATGACCCGCAATTTTTGAAAAAAATAAAAAAAACTATTGACATTGTAAGTTTGTTGGTGTATTATATAAGTTGCCTGCTGACAAGGCTTCTGATTTTGTCAGCGGTAATATGCAGAGATTTCCGAGTGGTTTAAGGAGCCGGTCTTGAAAACCGGTGTTGTCGCAAGGCACCGTGGGTTCGAATCCCACTCTCTGCGCTATTTTTTTTGCTTTATGAATTTAAGCATTTGGAGAAGTACCCAAGTGGTTGAAGGGGCTCCCCTGGAAAGGGAGTAGACCGTGAAAAGCGGTGCGAGGGTTCAAATCCCTCCTTCTTCGTTCCGGTTTAAAAAAAACCGAAAAAAATATAAAAAAGGACTTGACAAAGTGCTTTTTTATATGGTAATATTATAAAGCTGTCGCAGAAAAGGGCAGCAAGCTTTGAACATTGAAAACCGAATAAAAAAAGACGAAATTACAACAACCCGTAATTCCAAAAGAGAATTACAAAAGCGCGTT
>CANQXR010000070.1 GCA_947627855.1 uncultured Clostridia bacterium | reverse complement strand
TTGTGGTAATTAGATTTTAACTCGTTTTGATCCTAAATGGAACTTCTTTTTGCGTCAATTTATTTTACAACTTACTTAAAATTTTTATGCTTCTTCGTCGTAAAGTTCAAGCATTATCTCCTGATGGGAGGGGTATCTTGCCGCTTCACCGGAGCTTTTGAAATAAGTCTTTTTTCCAAGCCGGCATACGTAGATTTTGCTGCCTGCCTTTATATCATAGGAGGTATCTAAAAACAATTTTATGATTTTTCCCTTTATGTCGGCATACTCGGTCTGATTTGAATAGCCCTGCCCTGTGGCAGAGCTTGATTCATAGGACAGTCGACAGGGAATATCCTCATATACCGCCATTTCCTCAAAGACAGTGGAATGGTTTTCTTCCTCTGTTTCTACATACTCGTATACCGTGCAGGTATCGTGATAAAGGCTTTCAAGAGCTGCCTTTACTCTGCTGTTTATATTTACCATTTAAACCTCCGGAATGCAATAAGCTCCTTATCTCTGTTTGTAAGACCGTCTATATATCCGCATAAAAGCTCAGCGGGGCTTGTCCCCTGTCTGCTGTCTGCAAACTGCACTGTCGTATCGCCCTCTGTTATGGATTTTACAGCCGCACTAAGGTCAAGACCGTCTATATCAAGCCCTCCCGATGCAAGCTTTCCCTCTAAAAAGCCCCCGGCCGCAATTTCACCGGCAAGGGGTATCAGTCTTGGAGGAAAAGGGTGAGAAGAGTCGAAATTGCAGAAATCGCAGATATATCTTACGGTCCTTTTCACACAAAGCTCCAGAAATAGGTCTTTTGCTTTCAAGTCAGGCACTAACGCCTTTATTCCTGTCAGTATTTCCACAGCAGCGTCATATATCTTTTCTGTCACACTGCTTCACTCGCTTTAGGCTCTGCAAGGGATATAATTCTGCAAATAGGTATAGCCTTATGATTTATAAAACTCTCGTCCGCATCGCTTACAAGAGTCCAGTTTACCCCGGTTGCAAGCTCATCATTTGTGGGAGATAAGGTGGCCTGTGTCTGCTTTGTATAGCTTATGCCGTAGGGCGCAAAGCACTTTCTCTGTCTTGTGTAGAGTATGTCAAGACCGCCTGCCGTCTTGGGGTCTCTCGACATTTCATAGGGCACCTTTGCCCCTAAGTCAACATAGTCAACAGCCCCTCTGCCCAGTACATAGGTTGTATATTTGTCATCGTCAACAGGCATATCATCATCAATTATAATCTGTCTGCCGTTCCACGTGGCGAGAGCCAAATCCCTCTGTACTCCCTGTGCGTCCGTATACTTGCCATAATCCACAAGCCTCATATTTTCAAGCCCCGTGGCTATAGCAGAGTGCATAATCACCATTGTAAATATGTTCTTGTTTGCTCCACAGGCCTGCTGAATGGCATTGTTAAGGGTTGTAGCTCCTACAACTCCCTCTTTTTCTGTTATGTCGTAGGTGTGAGCCTTTACAAAATCCTCGTTTCCTGTGCCTGTCATAGAGAAAATTCCCTTTAAAACAGAAAGGAGGGTAGTCTGATTCTGCTCGTCCCAATACTGAGCCACCTGCGCCGCTACATTGCTCATAAAGCTTACTCCCCCTGTGATATCCTGAGAGAAGTCCTTCTCTGTCCACGCCTTGGAACGACCGAAGGTTACCACTCCTCTTTCGTAGGTTTTCGTACTTGTGGCTGTTATGTCCGTCTCGCCGTCATAATTGAGAGCCTCGCCCCCAATAAGACCATACATGGGAATAACCCCGTAATAGCTGCCTGTCTGATTTTTAAACAGACTGCTTATCTGAGAATTGCCTGTCAGCGCACCGCTCTTTAAAAGAGCATTGGTTTTAAGCTGAGGCACTCTGTCAATGTAAGCCCCAAACGCCTGCGGATTGAAGCTTTTGCTGTCAAATTTGCTTCCTGCCATTTTCAATCATTCCTTTCATAAATTTTTTAATTGCCGTTAAAGCCTTAAGCATCTCCCGAATGAGCTTCAAACCACGCAGCCATATCCTCATAGCTGCCCTTTTCGGGAAATTCATCACCCGGCTCTTTCCCTGAAGACCTTTCAGGCTGCACTCCCCTGAAACTCCCGGAGCGTAAAAACAGGAAAGAGCTGTCCTCTGCGCTCTGAAGTGCTTTAAGCTGCTTTTCTATGTCAAGCCCCACAAGCTCACCCTTTTCGTTTACAGCAATCTTGGAGCTGTCAATGTCAAGCAGAGCCTTAACAGCCTTTACATTTTTGCCCTTTGCATCTCTTATGGCACTCTCCACTGCGCTGTCGATTTTAAGAGCCTTTATGTTTTCGGCATACTCCGCCGCAGCCTTCTTGTTTTTTGCCTGTAAATCCTCAATCTGCTTTTTCAGATTTTCATTGTCGCCGGCAGAGGTTTTCAGCTTTTCAAGCTGCTTGTCCCTGTCAGCCACTGTCCCTTTGAGCGTCTTGTTTTCCTCACTGACAGCATCGTAATCAGCCTTGGAAACATACTGCTTGTCAATAATTTCATCAATTACCTTCTGCGACTGCTCGTCACTAAGCCCTAAGTTTTTCAACTGTTCTTTAAGCTTCATAATATGTATTCCTTTCTTTAATTTTTTATTTGGGCAACAACCTCTTACACTTTTAGAAGTGGTATATCTGCCCCCAAAAACAAGAGCCGCTTTTGACAGCGACCCTTGTTAAAGCTTTTATCCGGCAAAGCGCTTATTTATTGAGGGTTTATTTCTCTTGACAAAGGATAACCCAACCAAAAATCCTTATCGTCCTATCCGCCCATCGGCATCACTCCTACACAATTTTTTCATAAAAATACCCCGGTTCCGAAGAATACCGAGGTACGTTCCCAAAGTCACAAAATCACACCCGTTAAAAAAGCACCTACTGCCGTAAGCGCTTTTTACAATTCCGAATACTTACACTCGCCACAAATTGTACGAGCCTTTTCAATATCCTTTACTTCTTCAAGTTCCTTTGTAGAAGCGATATCGAAAGAACGATTTAAACACATAATACTGTCATAGCATAAATCTGCATCTATTGTTCTGCCATATACTGGACAATAATGGTCGCTTGTATAATCAATCTCATTTGACATATTTGTCGCACACCTCCAATATTAGCTTTGTTGCTTCATCAAAATCATATTTACTCCATGCTGTTTTATATGCTTCACCTTTAACATCTACAACTGAAACACCCTCATTGCTATAATAAGCCAATCTTGCTCCTCCCCATTGAGAAAACATACATTTTGCACTACTTACATAACTTCTCACATCATCATCTGTTATATTTCTTTCAAGCATACGTTTCATAATGTGATATGAATCTTTTTTCCCTGAAGGCATTATATAGGCTTTTGTAAAAACAGGCTTTAGAGGCGTGCCTATTTTATATCCTTGTTTATCAAGCTCTATCTTTATATTATAATATTCAAGCGAACTTTCAGGATAGCTCTTCATGTATTTAAAAGCCCCTTTATAATAACTCCACTTGCTACTATCATTATACTTTATTTTCTGAAATTCTTCAAGGCTTTTCGGAGCATTTTTGCCGAGAACAGACTTATATTTTTTGTACTGCTCCTTGTCGGCAGTCAGATTCTGAGCACTTTTATATTTAAGGTCAAAGGCTTCTTGACCGTTTTCTTTTACATATTTTTCTTTCCACTCCTTATATGACATATTCTCCACAAGAACGGTCTTACCCGTTTCGGGGTCTCTTGCCGCTCTCTTGCTGCCATCTTTCATATGTGGAGAGTCGAAATAAGGTATGGCACAGCCCCTGCAGTTTGGGTGCAGAGGTGGTGCATTGCCCCCTGCCACAGCTTCACTTACCTTTATTACTTTCCCGTCTTTACTGCCGCAGTATTCGCAAGTAATCATATCAAGAGTTTCTGAAATTTTACAGTATTCGCAGCCTGTTTCTTTCATACTGTCAAGAGAAGCCTGATTATGTATTCTTGATGTTTCAGTCCGTACAATGGTTCTTGCACGTTTTTTCGCCTTGTCAATTTCAAGCCCCATATCCTTCACAATTCTGTCTGCAAGCTCAGCTATCATTCTATCTCCGCCGCTGCCGGTCATAAGCCCTTTGTTGATTACACTGTCCACAGCAGACACAAGCTTATCCTGCTCTTTCCATAGCCTTTCCGAAAAAGTCTTGCCGTCTGCTGTCCATGGCTTTTCAATAGCTTTTTCAATAACTCTTTTGTCAGCTGCGGCAAATGTGCCTAGCCTACCCGATTCTTTCTGAATTTCATACCCCGCTTTATAGTAAGTATTCTCATATATTTCGGACAGCCCTTTTTTTATAGTCTCGCTGTTTTTCTGCATAAGGTCGTTTGTTACGTTCTTTAGGCTTATATTAATAGCTTCATAAAGCCTTATATGAACTTTAGCCGAAGCGTTTTCAAGCTCCTTTTGCCATCTGCCATCAGAATTATTTCTTGCTTTTTCTGCATATTCGTCTGCACTCCACTTAAATTCCTTAAGTTCATCAGCGTCAAGAAGCCGCCTTGCTTCTGCCGTAGATATGTTATTGTTTGCCGCAAGTCTGCGCAGCCAATATAATATTGTCTTTTCGATCTCTGTTTTGGCAAGTCCATAATTCCTCTCAAGTTCCCCGTAAGCTTCAAGACCTCTGCGGTAACCCTGTTCCTCCAAGGCTTCAAACCTTTTTCTTATGTATTCCTCCTGCCGTTTACTGTTCAAGCCTCATCATCTCCCGGATTATTTGAAGCTCCGCCGTAGATGTCCGTCGCCTCTTTTCTTGCCGCTTCTTCCTCCTCGTCCTTGATCCTTTTAAGCTCAGCACCTACATCAGTAACCCACGGGTGCTGCGCTACAATTGTTTCACGACTGAGCAAGGCAGAGGATTTCACAAGATTGTCAATGGTTTCGCTTTCATTTATGAGAACATCCCTGTCGAAGATAATATCAACCTGTTCTTTTTCAAAGCTGCCTTTGCCCGTATTCTTAAGGTGTATGTTTACGAGGGTAATCACTTTATGAAAAGCCGCCTGAAATTCGCTCTCCGTTTCATTTGCATCAAGGTCGATGTCAGAATACATAGAGCGTATATTAAGCTGATTTGCATTCGCCCCTATGCGGTCGTCCTTTGCATCATAGCACATTGCATTTTCTATAATGGCTTTTCTGATAATATCAATTATTGTCTGATAGCTGCCGGAATCAACGTCGATTTTCAGCGTTTCCACTCCTGCATCACAGCCGTCAAAGCTCCTTACCTTTATGGCTCCGTACTGGCTCAGATTTCGCCTAAACTCCCCCAGATTTTCACCTTCATAATTCTTTATCACAAGAACAGTATTCCTTACGTCCTCCTGCATATTATTCTGAAAATTTGAAATCAGCAGATTAAGAGCGTCCTGCAGGCTCTTTACTCTGCGTATAAGGGGCAGCTCATCATTGTTGTATTTAAAGCCCACGATCGGCAGCCCGTCCCAAGCTCCGCTTTCATCTTCCGCATCATAAAAATAGGGCTTGAAGTCCTTGTATTTAAGACTTCCGCCCTCCAAGTCATAATATGTAATTCCGTCCTTGTCGTATACCTCTGCTTTTTCAAGCTCTCTTTCCATATTGTCGGAATAATCCGTTACCCTGTAGAGCCGTATAAAGCATTCAAGCTCCGTATGCTCATCATCAGCCCATATAGGAATACATTCACAGGGATTAAGCCTTGTAAATTTAAGGCTCCCCGAATCGTTGTAATTTACAAACAGCCAGCCTATGCCGCAGTTCAGACTGTCCTTGTAGATATTTTTAATAATCCGATGAATATTGTTGTCAAATATATCATTGAGCATATTCTCGTAATTCTTGTTTTCGCTGTGAAGTGAAAAAGGCTTGCCCAAAAAATAATTTGCTTTCTGCAAAACCGCCTTTTTGTACTGATTGTCCACAATGCGGTTGTTTGGCAGATTGGTAACCTCCTCAGGCTCACCATCGTCGCCTATGACAGTTCTTTTATGGCGGAGTATTTCCTGTCTGCCCTCATAATAAAGGGTTCCGTCAATCATCATTCTGCGCCTGCGGCTGCCCTTGAACCTTGCAATCTCCCTTTCCAGAAAAGAGATATCTTTGGTTTTGTCCTCTATGCCCGTTTTCAGCCGTTCTTCAATTCTTTCTATTTCTCTGTTCAAAAAACCAAGCATTTACATCACTTCCCTTAATCCCAGCTGAACGCCGCACCTTTTGCAAAATCTTCAAGTGCGTATCGCATTGCGTCCATAAGATGGTTATAGTCGTCTATGGGCTCATTTATAAGCCGTCCCTCTTTGTCCTTGTCCCAGCTGTAATTGGATATTTCCCTTACGAAATTTTCACATTTTGGATGTATAAATATCTTAAAGTCCTGTATGTAGTCAATGCCGCTTCTTACGCTGTCACGACCTTTTCGGGAGGGTCTTATACGCCTTAATCCAAGCTCAAACAGCCTGTCCACACTTTTCGGCTCTGCACAGTCGGCTATTATTTTTTCTTTCTTATAGCCCTTTTTTATAATACTCTCGGCAATACGTTCGTTGCTCATGCCGTAACCGTAAATCTCGTCAAATACCCATATAACCTTAGCTTTTGCATCAACCAAGCCGCAGAATAAGGCCGTGGGGTCGTTTGTATATCCGAAATCAAGCCCGAACGCAGACTTAACCGAGTTCATACCTCTTATTTCGTCTATATCAAAAACCTTTTCTTCCCAGTTTTCATATACAAGCCCCTCAGTTATACCCCAGTCGCCAAGCCCGGCAACCCTATACCGCCTCGGATTGTTTACTTTCATTTCATCAAACAGCTTCAAGTCGTTTTTATCAAGCCATTCGTTTATCATATAATTCGTTGTCATGGCAAGGGTTTCGCTGTTGGGATTGTCAAAAAATCTCTTTTTAAGCCAGTGATGCTCATTCCAAGGGTTGAATGTTAGTGTAAGCTGCTTGAAAAGCCCCGTTTCCTCCGGAATAGCTCCACGAATGGATTCATCAAGCATATTGAAGTCGTTCTCATCGGCTATTTCATAGGCTTCCTCAATCCAACACCAGCACAGATACCCAACTTCAACCGTTATTGAGGTAATCTTCAAAGGGTCGTCAAGTCCCCGAAAATATATCTTCTGCCCCGTAGGCAGGTAAGTCATTTCAAGAGGGCTTTCCTTTATGCTCCACCACTCGGAAACGCCAAGTCTGTTCACAGCCCATTTAAGCTCCGTAAAGCAACTGTCCTTAAGAGTTCTGAACACCTTCCTAACAACAAGCAGATTTGCCTGTGGATATTTCATCATATTCACAATAAACCATAGAGCCGCCGTCTTTGATTTCTTGCTGCCACGGCTGCCCTTGCACACCCTGTACCGACCCTTGAAATTCCAAAATGTTTTATACCCCTTGCCTACATAGTCGGGAAGATGGATTTTACTAATATTCACAGGCAATCAGCCTCCTGAAAT
>CANQXR010000069.1 GCA_947627855.1 uncultured Clostridia bacterium | reverse complement strand
GCAGCGAAAAAGAGGGGGCGGACATATGTCCGCCCCCTCTTTTTCGCTGCCCTGCTTTCCCCCGCCCTCGGCGGCGCGCCTTTCAAACCGTCTTTGACGGTTTGAAAGGCGTGGCAACCTCTCATCTTATAGAATTCAGTATAGCTATAAGTGCAGTTCCTATATCTGCGAATATAGCAAGCCACATATTCCCGAATCCCAGAGCGGAAATTATAAGCACTATTATTTTGACAGCTATTACAAAAACAGTATTCTGACGTATTCTTGCCATTGTTTTTCCGGACAGCTCTATGGCTGTGAGAATTTTTGAAGGCTCGTCATTCATAATTACGGCATCGGCAGCTTCTATGGCTGTATCCGAACCTAAGCCGCCCATGGCTGTGCCTACGTCTACACGCTTCAATACAGGAGCGTCGTTTATTCCGTCACCTAAATAAACAATTGTTTTGGAGCCGTTTTCATACAGCTTCTCTATGCAGTCAAGCTTATCTCCCGGAAGAAGTCCGCTTTTCACCTCGTCCAGCATGAGAATGCTGTTGAGCCTTTCGGCACTCTCACCATTGTCGCCCGTCAGCATTACCGTTTTGATTTTTTTGGCTTTAAGGGAGGATATTGTCTTTTTGCTGTCCTCCTTTACAGTATCCGCCACTGTTATTGTTCCTGCAAATCTGTTGTCAATTGCCACATATACGGTTGTCGAATCATACTTAAGCTTATTATATTTTATTCCGAATTTATCCATCAGAGCTGAATTTCCTGCAAGAACAGCCTTTCCATCACAGACAGCCCTTACTCCCATGCCGCTTATTTCCTCATAATCGGTTATGGCGATATCCCTGTCCTTTTTTGCCGACATACATATTGCAGCGGCAATAGGATGGTTCGAGTAGGTTTCCGCACAGCCGCATAAATCAAGAAGCTCTTCGGCACTGATACCTACGGGACTCACGCTTTCAATTCTGAAAATTCCCTTTGTGAGAGTACCTGTTTTATCAAATGCCACAGTGTCGGCTTCCGCAAGACTTTGTATATATGAGCTTCCTTTTACGAGTATACCCTTTGAAGAAAGCTTTCCGTTTCCGGCAAAAAAACCGAGAGGTATTGAAACAACAAGAGCACAGGGACACGAAGCAACAAGAAATATAAGCGCCCTGTAAAGCCAATCTGAAAATGTATCAAAACCAAAATAAAGCGTAGGCAAAACAGCAACAGCCAAAGCAAGGAATACAACAGTAGGCGTATATACTTTTGCAAATCCGGTGATAAATCTTTCGGCTTTTGATTTCTTTGAAGCTGCCTCCTCAGTCAGACGGACTATTTTTTGTGCGGTGGAATTTTCAAAGCCTTTTGTCGCCTTGATTTTAACGGGTGTGTTTCCGTTTATAGCGCCGCTGGGTATGCTGTCGCCCTCTTTTATATATTCGGGCACCGATTCTCCCGTCAGGGCTTTTTTGTCTATATAGGAACTTCCCTCTGTCACCACTCCGTCAAGGGGTACTTTTTCTCCCGGCTTTATAAGCAATATCTGCCCCGGCTCAACGTCCTTTGCGGGAATCGTTATAACCTCATTGCCGTTTACAAGATTGGCATTTTCCGGCATAATCTCTATAAGACTTTTGACAGAGCGTGACGCCTTGCCTACCGCAATATCCTGAAACAGCTCCCCAACCTGATAAAACAGCATAACGGCTGCGGCTTCGGGATATTCCCCTATGAAAAATGCCCCTATTGTTGCTATGGACATAAGAAAGTTTTCATCAAACAGCTCACCGTGAAGTATATTTCTGACGGCATTGATAATTACATCATAACCGAAAACTATATATGCCGCTATGTAAAATGGCAGCGAAACTATACCTCTGCGGGAAAAAATTACGGCGGCAAATAAAAGCGCAAGTCCTGCCACAAGCCGTATAACGTGAAGTCTTGTTATTCCGTCATCATCATCGTCATCATCAGTTTTCCGGTTTTCATATGGAATTACTGTAACTGACGGTTCCGTTTCCTTTACTATATTTTTTACTTCTTCTATAAGCGAATCGTTCTCACCTTCAAGCTCAATATCCATTACCTTTGTCATCATATTGAAGCTGGCATTCCTTACGCCCTTCAGATGAGATGTTTTCTCCTCTATAACTCCGGCGCAGTGGGGACAATTCAGATCTTTAAGCGTCAGCCTTTGGTTCATACTCGTTCTCCTCCCTTCCGTTTTTGTGGGCTATGTGCTTAAGCCCCTGCTCAAGTACGGCAAATACATGGTCATCATCAAGGGAATATATTACGGCTTTGCCTTCCTTTCTGAATTTTACAAGGTCGCTTTGCCTGAGAAGTCTGAGCTGATGAGATACGGCGGACTGGGTCATATCCAATATTTCCACAAGCTCGCCCACGCTCATTTCCTTACTGTAAAGACTGTATAATATTTTTATTCTTGACGAATCGCCGAACACCTTGAAGAAATCCGCCATATCATAAAATATTTCCTCAGGAGGAAAAGAATTCTTATTCATATTACCTGCCCCTTTCGTTGATATATGTTCATTTGTTCATATATTCATTATAGTATACCAATAACAGAATGTCAACATATTTTTTTAATAATGTCATAGCAGGTCACATAAAATTTAGTATACTGAATGTGAAAGAGAAAAAATTACACAAAAATTACTATGTAAAATTGTTGAAAGTGAACAAAATGTAATTTTTGTAATGCAACTGTAACATTTGTCTAAATGTGGGCATTTTTCGTAAACTTATGTTTATATTTAGTAAATCCGAAAATTTGTTTTATTAAGAAAGTGTTACAAAAAAATTGCTGATTTGTAAAAAATAGTTATTTTGTACAAAATAATCTGAAATTTTTCAGCATATGAGCCAGTTGTTTTCTGTCGCAATATAGGCTATAATAAAGCCTAAGGAAAAGGAGATAAAAAAATATGATACACAAAGAAGAAAAGCAGGATGTTAGGAAAATCTGCATCCTATATTTATTATACACAATTAATATGCCAATGTCAAACAGTCAGCTTATTGACTTTGCCGCAGAAACAGAAATGATGGATTTCTTTTCCCTCAGAGATTATCTTGTGGATATGAGAGATACGGGTCTGCTTGAGGAGTTTCGCTCCAATAATCAGACATATTACGCCATAACCGAGGACGGAGAAGCAACTCTCAGACTTTTCAAGGCATCAAGGCTGTCTGAAAACAACGCAAATATTATAAATTATTACATAAGCAGCCATAAACAGAAGATAAAGGCGGAAGCGGAGGTCACAGCGAACTGGTTTTATGACCCCGATTCAAGCTTTCTTGTTAAATGCGGAATATATGAGGGCAACGCCACCCTTATGGAAGTCAATATTTCGGTTTCCGACAGAGATCTGGCTGAACATATCTGCCGCAAGTGGAAAGCAAACTCTGCCGAACTTTATAAAATGTTTTTCCATGAGCTTTCGGAGGATTTTTCGTCCCTTTCAATAAAAAAAGCTGAATAAATCAAAATCATAAACCCCCTTGTAAAGACAAGGGGGCTTTTGTTTGTTATTGCGTATGATTTTGCCTTATGTACACTCCTTTATGACAATTCTTTTATATATTATGAAATATAATTTAGACACATAAGCGTAAGATTTGTTTTATATAAAGCTTAAAACCGACACGACTGCGGTTTGGGGCGGCAAGGTGGGCAGTGATTGTATCCGTACTGCTCCTGCGGAGCAGTACGGATACAATCACTGCCCACCTTGCCGCCCCGACGCCTTGCCTTTTAAACCGTTTCTGACGGTTTAAAAGGTAAGGCAACAAAAAAACTCAATACACCCGAAGGAGCTGGATATTTTGAAAAAAATACAGGAGCTTATAAAATATCTGAAAGCGTACAATATAATTCCCGTTATAATATGTTTTCTGCTTGGAAGAATAAGGATATTCGGTTTTTTTTCACCTCTTGCCTTTTCAGCCGCCGCCTGTTTCGGAACAGGTATGTCGGCAATACTTGGGGCTGTTTCGTTCATAGGTATGCTGACAAAGGGCATCAATATGTACATATGGAAATATCTTTTTATATATATTGCTTTTCTTGCCATAAATCCTGCTGTTGAAAAAAAATTCCCCGAAAAGGATTATTCCGTAGGAATTGCCCCTGCTGCCTCTACATTTATAGGCGGGAGCATATACGCCGTATTCTATGGCTTTTCGCCCTATTATTTTATAGTAAATACCATAGAAACATTGTTTTCCTTTTTTGCAGCTTACATACTTGACAGAGGTTTTGGACTCATAAGCCCATACAGAACCAAAAAGGCTGTCACATCTGAAGAAATAATAAGCATAATTCTGATTTCCGGCGGCGTTATATGCGGACTTATGGACACCGAATTCTTAGGGGTGGATATTTCCGCCTTTGCCATAACAATATTTCTTCTGACCGCATCATATAAATTCGGTTCCGCCGCCGGTGCGTGCCTTGGCGTTATGACTGCCTTTGTCTATTCCCTTCAGCTGCAAAACGGAACCGGTCTGTTTGCTGTTCTGGCACTTGCCGGTGTTTTTGCCGGCTTTTCACGGGGACGCAGCAGAGGAGTGTGCGGCGGTATTTTTATTTCCGCACTTTTTCTTTCGGCTCTTTACTTCGACAGAGAGCTTATAAGCCCAAACACAGCCTTGGGAGCGATTTTGGGCGCCACTGTCTTTCTTTTTATGCCGGACAGGCTTTATTACAGGCTTACCTCGATTGGTATGGGAATAAGGGAGCCGGAGGAATATCTTGAACAGGCATACGCAAAAATCGAAAATACACTTAAAAGCTACTCATTTTCCTTCAGAAATTTAGGCTCCGCTTTTACAGCCCTTAAAGACGGAGACGAAACCACAGAAAGCCTGTGCGACAGACTTACCGATGAAATAGGCGGACTTATGTGCAGTGACTGCAGTCTTAAGTCATATTGCTGGGATAAGAATTTCTACGTTACCTGTCAGGCTGTTTATACAATGATAATGTGCCTTGAAAATGAGGGCTATGTAGAGCTTTCACAAATTTCAAATGAATTCAAACATTCCTGTATGGCTTTTTCAACATTTGTGCAGAATATGGAAAAAATCTGGGAAAGAGAGCGCATAAGCCGCATGTGGCAAAATAAATATAATAAAACAGGCGCAGTTATGAAATGTTATATTGAAAGCATATCGGAGCTTTTGTTTCAGCTTTCACAAAGCTTCAGGACAGACCTTTCCTATGACAATGAACTGAGTCTAAAGCTGTCAGACAGACTAAGAGAATATAATCTTCCTATAAAGAACCTTTCCGCCGGAAAAACCTCCTGCGGCAGACCCGAAATACTGGTTACTCTTAAAAGCAGCGACTGTACAAAGCGCTGCACCGACAAAATAATCGAAGTCGTGAATTCCGTTGTTCCCCAAAAAATAATGAAAGACAGCGGCATAGTTGTTTTCAATAAAAATAAAAAGGATCTTGTCACACTAAGGCTTATAGGAGAAAATACACTTCATGTAGGCATAAAAATAATGAGAGAGCCAAAAAAAGGAGAAAAGGTTTCGGGGGACAGCCATACATTTTCGAGAATGAAGGACGGAACCTATCTGCTTGCCCTTTCCGACGGTATGGGGAGCGGATATGCCGCAAGTGAGGAAAGCGCCGCCTCTTTGGATCTTTTCAGGGATTTCATATCTTCAGGGTTCTCAAAGCCGGCTGCCGTCAAGCTTATAAATACTTGCCTTGAGTGGGGAAGTGAAGCGGATTCGTTTGCCACCCTTGATGTATGTATAATCGACCTTTACAGCGGCGATGCCTCCTTTGTCAAAACAGGAGCCTGTCCGTCATATGTCCTGAGAAAAGAAAAGGTAGAGGTAATAGAAGCCGATGCACTGCCGGTGGGTATTGTGGAGGATATAGAACCTCAGATAATAGAATATAAGTTTAAGAAAAATGATACCCTTATTATGGTTACCGATGGAGTAACAGACTCCTTCGGGCACCTGCGGGATTCCTCCGATACATTTATCAGGCTTATAGAAAGTAATTCCGATTTGTCATATCCAAGGTTATGCGAGGTTATATTTGATAAGGTGAAGCAGAATTACAGAGGAAACAATTCTGACGATATAACGATTATGGTAGCCAGAATATATTGATTTTTTATTTTACTTTATGTATAATTATTATGGTTCGTATATCGTTGTGTTGTTATAGGATGTCAATATGCTTGAAAAAATAAAGAAATTTATAGAAGAATACAATTTAATAGAAAAAGGAGATCACATTATAGTAGGTGTATCGGGTGGAGCCGATTCCCTTTGTCTGCTTAAGGTTCTTATGTGTCTTAAGGATAATATGGAACTGGGAATAACGGTGGTTCATGTTGATCATGGCATAAGAGGTGAGGAAGCGCTGCGTGACAAGAAATTTGTTGAAAAGCTCTGCTGTGACAAAGGACTTCCATTTATGTGCTACTTCTATGATATTCCCCGTATTGCAGCTGAAGAAGGGCTTACCGAGGAAGAAGCAGGAAGAAAATATCGATATATTGCCTTTAATGATGCTCTTGCAAAATGTAACGGAAATAAGATTGCGGTAGGCCATAATAAAAACGATAATGCCGAAACCATGCTGCAAAGACTTATAAGGGGCACGGGACTAAAGGGTCTGTGCGGAATTGAACCTGTACGGGGAAATATAATAAGACCTCTGCTTTGTATGACAAGGGCTGAAATAGAAGCCTTTGTGGGCGATGAAAAATATGTTACCGACAGCACAAACCTTACAGAGGACTATACAAGAAACAAAATAAGACTTGCTATTATAAAGGAGCTTGAAGCCATAAATCCGGCGGCAGTGGAAATGCTTTTCAAAACCTCAAGGATTTTATCATCTGAAAATGCTTATATAGAAAAGGCAGCTCAGAAGGCTTTGGAAAAGGCTTTGGTTCAGAGAGATAAATACAGAATTTCCCTTGACTGCAAGTCTGTTACGGCTGAAGATGATGCCGTAGTTTCAAGACTTCTGAGGAACGCTGCACTGCCGTTTACAAAAAAATCTCAGGATATAGAATATAAGCATATAAATAATATGAAGGAGCTGGCATTCGGCGCAAACGGCAGACATATTGATTTAATAGAAGGAATAAAGGCAGCAAAGGAGTATGATATATTATATATAGGCTTTTTAAAGGATACGGAAGAATTTTGCTATACCGTTTTGCCCGAACAAAAGATATATATAAAGGAAGCAGGTCTGCATATTCTTTTAAGCCGAAGCCCGGAGCATGGTTCTTTCCTTGGCGTACTTGATGAAAGCAGACTTAAACCGCCGTTTTCTGTCAGAACAAAGAGAAACGGCGATAAGCTCGCAATAAAACACGGACGGCAGCCAATTAAAAAGATATATGCCGAAAATAAAACGGCTTCAGAAGAAAGACACTTTTACCCTCTTCTCACGGACAGTGAAAACGTTCTTGCTGTTATAGGACTTAAAAAGGGATATGATTTTTTTGATGAAAATTCCGCAAAGCCCCTGTATGTTTATGTTTGCCGTGATGAAACATAATTCTGATCAAACTATCGTTTTGCCGACCGGGTTCCGGGCGCATCGGGGGCGAGGGGGCTGAGGGAACGGGAAAAGGGGGAAAGGACGGGGCAGAGGGGCGGAC
>CANQXR010000068.1 GCA_947627855.1 uncultured Clostridia bacterium | reverse complement strand
CTTCCCCCCTCTCCCTCGCCCCTGTGCCTGCCCCTGCCCGCGGCCCTGCCGAACCCTGTTCGACTGAATGTTTTTTTATAATGGGTGTTGAAAAAAAAACAGAAATATTATATTATTGTAATATAAGGATATAAAAAGAAAGGAGCAGTTTAATGTATTCACTTCATTTACAGGAATTTATAGAAGAATTTAATTTGGAAATCGTTTCGGGAAAGGAATTTGTGGACGGAAAAAAGATAACGACCCCGGAGATAAACAGACCCGCAATACAGCTTGCCGGTTTTTATGACCATTTTGACGGCGAAAGACCTCAGATGATAGGGCTTGTGGAGCATAGCTTCCTTACAAAACTGGAGGCGAAATTCAGACGGGAAACCCTCAAGAAGCTTTTCTCATATAAAGAAATACCCTGCTTTATATTAAGCCGTTCGTTGGAGCCGTTCCCTGAGATGATAGAGTATGCCAACCAAAGCGGTATACCTGTTCTTGTTTCAAAGGACACAACCACACAGCTTATGGGCGAGCTTCTCAACTGGCTCAAGGTAAGGCTTGCTCCGAGGACGACTGTGCACGGTGTTCTGGTTGACATTTACGGCGAGGGTGTTCTTATAATGGGCGAAAGCGGCATAGGAAAGAGCGAAACGGCTCTGGAGCTTGTCAAGAGGGGACACAGACTTGTTGCCGACGACGCTGTTGAGATAAAGAGAATTACCCACAACAACCTTACGGGAAGCTGTCCGAAGCTTATAAGATATTTCATAGAAGTAAGAGGAATAGGCATAATAGATGTAAAGCAGATGTTTGGCGTGCAGTCGGTTATGGACAGTGCCTCCATAGATCTTGTCATAAAGCTGGAGCCGTGGGAAAAGGGGAAGGTTTATGACAGAATAGGTCTTAATGAGGAATATATAGAAATTCTCGACACGAAAATCGTCTGCCATACCATACCTATCCGTCCGGGAAGAAATACGGCGGTAATATGCGAGTCGGCAGCCGTGAACAGACGTCAGAAGAAGATGGGCTATAATGCGGCGCAGGTTCTGAATGACAGAATTATGAATAATATAAACGGGTGATTTTATGGAAAAGCTTATTAACGCCTTGAAAAAGACCTTGGGCGACAGAGTGCTTGCAAATGAGCCTATGAGCCGTCACACCACATTCAGAGTCGGGGGAAATGCCGATGTGCTTGTTCTGCCGTCGTCCGCCGATGAAATAATAAAATGCATGTCGGTTTTCAAAGAATACGGCAAGGACTTTATTGTTATAGGAAAAGGCTCTAATCTGCTTGTGGGCAGCGGAGGAATAAGAGGGGGAGTTATCAAGCTGTCGTCTGAGTTTGGCGCAATTGACTGCGAAGGTGATGTTGTCACTGCTGAGGGCGGTGCTTCTCTTGCCGGGGTTGCTTCGGTATGTCTTAAAAATTCCCTTGGCGGCTTTGAATTTGCAAGCGGAATACCCGGAAGCGTAGGCGGCGGTGTATGTATGAATGCCGGAGCCTACGGCGGCGAGCTTAAGGACATTATAAAATCCGTTACGGTTGTAAAGGACGGGGAGATTATGCGTCTTGGCGGTGATGAATGCGGATTCGGCTATCGCACAAGCCGCATTATGAAGGAGGGCATTGTTGTTGTCAAAGCCGAGTTCGGGCTTGAAAAGGGCAGCTATGAAGATATATATTCAAAAATGAAGGAGCTTTCGGCAAGGAGAAACGAAAAACAGCCTGTCGAATTTCCCTCCGCAGGCAGCACCTTCAAACGACCGGAGGGATATTTCGCCGGAAAGCTTATACAGGACAGCGGACTCAGAGGATATGCCTTGGGCGGCGCCCAGATATCCGAAAAGCACTGCGGTTTCATAATAAACCGTGGTGGAGCGTCCGCCGAGGATATAAAGGCTCTTATGGATTTTACCGTAAAGACCGTTTACGAAAAATACGGCGTTAAGCTGGAGCCGGAGGTAAAGCTTATAGGCGAATTTATATAATCTGAATAAAAATCGGCAAAATTGCCGTTACCGATTGTGCAATTTTTTTGGAACCCTTTTGACATTTGGCAATTTTACTAATAAAAAGCCCGAAAAAATAACTAAATCAGTAACTTTACTTCTTGAATAGTTTAAATCAATAAATTATAATAAAAAAGGCGGGGTGATATGATGGAGTTTGTAATTGTCACAGGTATGTCGGGAGCAGGAAAGAGCCTTACCCTGAAATATCTTGAAGATATTGGTTTTTTCTGCGTTGATAATCTGCCGCCGGCTCTTCTGCCGACATTTGTTGAAATATGCGACAAAAATTCGGCTGAAATGCAGAAGGTAGCCCTTGGCATAGACATAAGAGGGGGCAGAATGTTTGATGACCTTCTTAAGTTTATAGACAGCGAATACGAATCCGATGTGAGCTTTACCGTTCTTTTCCTCGATGCAGACGATGAGGTTCTTATAAAAAGATATAAGGAAACACGGCGTATGCATCCCCTTATGAAGAACGGCACTATTTATTCGGGCATTCAGGACGAAAGAAAGCTGCTCAAAAACATAAAGGCAAGAGCGGATTATATTATAGATACGTCGGGAATGCTCACCAGAAGGCTCAAAGCTCAGATCAATGAAATATTTCTTAACCAGAAGGATTTCAACTCGCTTATAATTACAGTTATGTCATTTGGTTTTAAATATGGCATACCGCCGGAGGCTGATCTTGTGTTTGACGTGAGATTTTTGCCAAATCCATTTTATATTCCCGAAATGAGAAACCTTACGGGCAAGGACGCCATAGTTAAGGATTATGTTATGAAATCGGAGGAAGCAAAAATATTTGACGAAAAGCTTGACGATCTTGTGGAATTCCTTATTCCCAATTATATAAACGAGGGCAAAAACCAGCTCGTTATCGCCTTTGGCTGTACGGGCGGCAAGCACAGAAGCGTAACCTTCGCAAACAGGCTTTTTGAACACCTTTCAGCCAAAAACTTCAGCGTTCTTATTTCCCACAGGGACATTGATAAGGATGCAAAAAGGTAAGTGCCATGTCTTTTACTTCGGATATAAAGAAAGAGCTGTTTGATGTATTTCCCACATCTTCTCATTGCATGATAGCCGAGCTTTCGGCATACGTAAACCATCTTTGCGTGTTCAATGAGGATGGAAGGGGAGGTCCGGCAGTGTTCTGCAGTGAAGACCAAAGACATATAAAGCGCATTCTCAGACTTCTGAAATCCGTTCTGGATATTGAAGCTGACGTCAGAGAGCTTAAGAGCGGTTCCTTTGCCGCTGTAATAGCAGACCCTATGAATGTGCTTAAGCTGCTTACGGTTACGGGAGTTTTTCAGGGCTTCGACAGCGAATCTCCTATAAATCCCAAAACAGTAAGAAAAGACTGCTGTAAGGGCGCTTATATCAGAGTCGCTTTTCTGATAAACGGCTTTATAACGGATCCCGGTAAAAAATATCATCTCGAATTTTCATATTCGGATTATTCCCACGCTTACGGACTTAAAAATCTTATAAACAGCTTTGCCATTTCGGCTAAAATAATAAACAGAAAAAACAAGTCCGTTATTTATTTAAAAGACAGCGAGCAGATCTCCGACCTGCTTGGTATTGTCGAGGCACATATAGCTCTTTTGAAGCTTGAAGAAATAAAGGTTTTTAAAGAGGTAAGAAACAATATAAACAGGCGGGTAAACTGCGAAACCTACAACAGCGCAAAAACGGCTGAGGCCTCTGTGAGGGAACAGAATGCCATTGCGTTTATTATAAGAAGCGGCGCATTTTCCGGGCTTTCGCCCAAGCTGAGAGAAACGGCTCAGGCTCGGCTTGAAAATCCGGAGCTTAGCTATGCAGAGCTTGGCAGGCTTCTTGATAAGCCCGTAGGTAAATCGGGAGTTTATCACCGGCTGCAAAATATAGTCAAAATTGCTGAAGGTTTAAGGGAGGAAAAGTAAAATGGTAGAAAAACTTGTAAAAATCGCAGGGACTGACGGTGACAGAACGGTTGCAAACATTGTTTCCCTTGCGAGCAAGTTCTCAAGCTCAATAAAGCTTGTTAAGAACAACGCTACTGCAAACGCAAAGAGTATAATGGGAGTTATGTCCATAGGCGTTTATGAAGGTGAAACCTTTAAAATCGTTGCCGAGGGCGATGATGAGGCAGCGGCAGTTGATGCTTTTTATGAATATCTTAACTGAAAATCAAGAGCTTTGTAATTTTATCATTTTTTACGATATTGATTAAAGACTTTGATGAAGAGGAGTAATAAATTACCGTATTACAGAGAAAAAGACTGCGATTATTCGTGCTGGAAGGTCTTTTATACATGGGATTTACGAAGGTAGCTTCGGAGTTTTTCCGCCAAACGGCACTCCACGTGAGGGGCTTATTAAGCGGAAACGGACAGCCCACGTTATAGGCAGGCAGACTGCTGATGCATTATGCCGATAAAGTGCCCTTCGGGGAATAAAGGTGGTACCACGGTCTTCGTCCTTTCAGACGAAGGCTTTATTTTTTTGGAGGATTTTATGATAAACAGACAAAGAAGAGGAACCCTGTGCGTTCTGTCAGGGGGTATTCTTTGGGGCTTTTCGGGGTGTCTGGGACAGTTCCTGTTTATGAATTACGGCTTTGACGCAGAATGGCTCACAAGTTCTAAAATGCTTCTTGCAGGGGCGGCGCTCAGTCTATGCGCATTCATATTAAATAAAAAAGGCTTTTCGGACATTGTAAAAAACAAAAAGGATATAACCATACTTATAATATATTCCGTTTTGGGGCTTATGATATGTCAGCTTGCATATTTGCAGACTATCAGGTATTCAAACGCAGGCACGGCAACGGTTTTGGAATATCTCTTCCCCGTTTTCGTAATATTGTATGCCTGTCTGACCACTCCGAGAAAACCGAAAATAAAGGAGCTTATAGCCATAGCCCTTGCCGTGTCCGGTACTTATATTCTGGCTACCCACGGCAGAACCGACCGCCTTGTGCTTTCCGTACCCACACTTATATGGGGACTTTTGGCGGCAGTGAGCTGCTTTGTCTATAATGTTTCACCGGTGGGGCTGATTGAAAAATACGGCAGCATTCAGGTGACGGGATTGGGAATGCTTATTGGCGGGGCAATATTATTCACGGCGTCGGGCAGCTATGGTCTGATGCCCATAAAGGATATGCCCTCCCTTGCGGCGTTTATTCTTATATGCCTTGTGGGCACCGTACTTGCATTTACACTTTATATGCAGGGTGTAAGGGATATAGGAGCCGTAAAAAGCAGTATGCTTGTGTGCATAGAGCCTGTTGCGGCAACGGTTATATCGGCGCTTTGGCTCGGAACAAAATTTTACACATTGGATATAATAGGCTTTGTACTTATCATATCTGTTATATTTATAACAGCAAAAAAAGAATCAGGAGGAAACTATGTATAAGCAGCTTGAAAAAAATTATGACCCCTCGGTTGTTGAGGACAGACTTTACACAAAATGGCTCGAAAAGAATTATTTCCACGCAGAGCCTGACAGCAAGAAGGAACCGTTTACAATCGTTATACCGCCGCCGAATATTACGGGACAGCTCCATATGGGTCACGCCCTCGACAACGCTATGCAGGATATGATAATCCGCTTCAGAAGAATGCAGGGCTATAATGCCCTTTGGGTTCCGGGGACAGACCACGCAAGTATATCCACCGAAGTCAAAATAGTAAATCAGATGGCTGAGGAGGGACTTACAAAGGAGGATATAGGCAGAGAGGCCTTTTTGGAAAGGGCATGGGCATGGAAAAAGGAATATGGCTCAAGAATTATAAATCAGCTTAAAAAGCTTGGCTCCTCCTGTGACTGGGAGCGTGAACGCTTCACAATGGACGAGGGTCTTTCAAAGGCGGTTGTGGAGGTTTTCATACGTCTTTACAACAAGGGATATATCTATAAGGGAGAAAAGCTTATAAACTGGTGTCCCACCTGTCAGACGACAATTTCCGATGCCGAGGTAGTCCACGAGGATAAGGACGGACATTTCTGGCACATCAAATATCCCATAAAGGGTACGGATAAATTTCTCGAATTTGCCACTACACGTCCCGAAACCATGCTGGGCGATACGGCAATAGCCGTTAATCCCGATGACGACAGATATAAGGACGTTGTGGGAGGGGTATGTATTGTGCCCTTCGTTGACAGGGAGATACCTATAATTGCGGATTCATATGTTGATATGGAATTCGGAACAGGCGTTGTCAAGATAACTCCCGCCCACGACCCCAATGACTTTGAGGTTGGCTTAAGACATGACCTTCCGAGAATAAATATTCTTAACGATGACGGAACAATAAACGAAAACGGCGGCAGATTTGCCGGTATGGACAGATATGAAGCAAGAAAGGTCATAATTGACGAGCTTGACAAAATGGGACTTTATATAGGCTGTGAAGACCTGAAGCACGCCGTGGGTACTCATGACAGATGCGGCGATATTATAGAGCCTCTTATCAAGAGCCAGTGGTTCGTAAAAATGGAAGAGCTTGCAAAGCCCGCCATAGACGTTCTGAAGGACGGCAGACTTAAGTTTATACCTGACAGATTCGGCAAAACCTATCTTCATTGGCTTGAGAATATAAAGGACTGGTGTATTTCCCGTCAGCTTTGGTGGGGTCACAGAATACCTGCATATTACTGTGATGAGTGCGGACATATAAATGTTGCCGCCGAAAAACCCCATCACTGTGAAAAGTGCGGCTGTGAAAGACTTACACAGGACGAGGACAGCTTGGATACTTGGTTTTCCTCCGCTCTGTGGCCGTTTTCCACTTTGGGCTGGCCCGAAGAAACCGAGGAGCTTAAATATTTCTATCCCACAAGCGTGCTGGTTACGGGATATGATATAATTTTCTTCTGGGTGATAAGGATGGTATTTTCGGGAATGGAACAGATGAATGACGTTCCATTCAGAAAGGTTCTCATACACGGTCTTGTACGTGATAATCTTGGCAGGAAAATGTCCAAGTCTTTGGGCAACGGCGTTGACCCTCTTGAAGTTATAAATGAAGTCGGAGCCGATGTTTTAAGGCTTACCCTCATAACGGGAAACGCCCCCGGCAATGATATGAGATGGAGAGAGGAAAAGGTTACGGCAAACCGCAATTTCTCAAATAAACTTTGGAACGCAACAAGATTCATACTTATGAATTTCAAAGACGATGAGGAAATAAAGTGCAGCCTTTCAGAGCTTACGGACAGCGATAAATGGATAATTTCAAAGGTGAATTCCCTTGTCAGAAACGTAACGGAAAATCTGGAGGCATACGAGCTTGGCGTTGCCGTACAGAATACCTACGATTTTATATGGGACGAATTCTGCGACTGGTATATAGAAATGGTAAAGCCTCGCCTTTACAATGAAAACGATAAAACAAGGAATGCGGCTCTATGGACTCTTAAAACGGTTCTTATTACGGCTCTTAAGCTGCTTCACCCCTGTATGCCCTTTATAACCGAGGAGATTTTTACGTCCGTGCAGAGCGAGGAAGAATCAATTATGATTTCCTCATGGCCCGAATATAAGGAAGAATATAATTTCGCAAAGGAAGAAGCCGCAATAGAGCTTATTAAAACAGCTGTCAAAAACGTAAGAAACCGCAGAGCGGAAATGAACGTGGCTCCCTCCAAAAAGGTCGATATATATGTAGGCTCAGCCGACAGTGAGGTAAGGAGAATATTTGAAAACGGAAAGGTTTTCTTTGCGGCTCTTGCCTCCGCTTCAGATGTTGTAGTCGAAGAAAATACAGATGATAAGGGAAAGGATTTCGTTTCCATAGTAATACCGGGCGGCGTTATTTCAATTCCCTTTGCAGAGCTTATAGATATCGAAAAGGAAATTTCAAGACTTTCCAATGAAAAGAAAAAGCTTGAAGGCGAAGTGGCTCGTGTTGAGAAAAAGCTTTCAAATAAAGGCTTTATTGCCAAGGCTCCCGAAAAGGTAATAAACGAAGAAAAAGCAAAGGGAGAAAAATATAAGGCTATGCTCGAAAGTGTAGAAAAACAGCTTTCGGGACTTCAGAATATGCAGTAATATCAGTTTTCGCCGACCCGACTGCGGCGCAGCGGGGCGTGCGGGGGCTGAGCGAGGGACAAAACAAAGGGGGAGCCGCAGGCTC
>CANQXR010000067.1 GCA_947627855.1 uncultured Clostridia bacterium | reverse complement strand
GTGGCTGACAATGCCATAAGGCTTGAAGCTTCAAGCCTTATGGCATTGTCAGCCACTCCCTCGCCCCCTGCACCCCCATTGGTCCGCCCGTCATACCGTTTCATCTGAAACGGTATGACGGGTGGGGCATATATAATTATACAATTACATCTTACAATTGTCAACCTGAAATTATATATAGGTTTACAATTATCCGTTAAAAAATCCCGTAAAGCTGCTTCTCACGGGATTTTTAACTTATTCCTCTGCCATAAAATCCTTCGCATAGGCTTTCAGAACCTTAGCCCATACGTCATAGCCGTCAGAAGTAAGATGAACATATTTGTCAGAGCTGTAATCAAGATCAAGCCCGTCCGTTGAATCCACCAGTCTGTCGCCTATATTTATAAATTCAATATAATCGTAATTCAATGTATATTTGTACATATCATCATTGAATTTTCTCAGATTTTCATTCGTGAAACCATTTCTCTGTCTGTCACGTGCTATGTATGTAGTTCCTATTATGTATATTTTAACCTCAGGTGATTTTTCATGTATTCTGTAAATAAGGTCGTTATACTCCTTTTCGGTTTGTTCCGGTGTCGATACTACCATATCGTTTATTCCAAAGAACAGAAATACCCTGTTTGCACCGCTTTTTTCAACAATATCTTCAAGCTTCATTTTTTCGCCCATATAATATGGGTGCAGACTGTCCTGCGTAACAGGGCGGTTTGCCTTTCTGAGAGTAAAGCTTTTTACGGCAAGCACAGTAGGCTCTCCCATAAAGCCGCTGCCCTTCCATTGACAATAGCTGCCAAATCCAACCATAAGAGAATCACCCAAGAAAAGAGAATTCTCGAAAAACGGATCTGTTTCCCTGTCATTTATGTCAATATCCGGTATAGGCTTGCCATATCTTGTATTTGCAACATATTTTGTATTCGGCGGTATAGGCTTTTCCTCTTCCTTTTCTTTAACCGCCGCCGAAACAACGGCTTCAAATACATCGCTTACAGCCACAGGCTCCTCTCCCATAACATTCATGGCAAAAAACAATATGAATAATATTAAAAACGCTTTTTTCATAAAAACTCCTCTGCCGTCAATATACGGCTCTTATTCCAAGGTCGTCATCTATCGTATTCATATTATATAAAAACAAAACATCGGATATGCCTTTTTCATTTATAAATTCACTTACCGACCCCTTATAATATCTTGTATCAAAAACATATATTTTTTTAAAATGCCCCGTAAGAAATTGTATCATACAGTTTGCATAGCTGTCCTTTATAACCGCAAGACTTCTCTCGGACTCTGCATTTTCATTTGTTATTTCCGTCAATGTATGAATATTGTCAAGAAACAGAGAATATTTGTCTTTCTTGTTCAGAAATTCATAGTTATATAAGCTGTCCGTTTCTTCTCCCGTATCCGCATATTTGACCCTCAGAGCTTCATCATTCTTCCATACCTCTATGCTTTCCCCCTTAATATTGGGCAAAAGCACCTTTGAATAAACAGTTCCCTTAAAATCCTCCGTAACAACAACTCTATCAAATGCATCTCTGTCATACGGTTCAAACCCCATATCGCTTATTATCTTTCTGTAAGCGATATATGCTCCCTCGGTAGTCCAGTGATGGTCAAGCCTGTAATAAAGCTTTTTGTCCCTGTTTTCGTTCAGGACGTCATATACATCAGCTTCCTTCACATCGGTTCCGTCATAAATATCATAAAGAGCCTCAAGCTGACCCCCTTTGGGAGCAAATGCAGGCAGCTTATCCTCATACAGTGTAAAGGCAGTGGGAACAAGCGTAAGATATATATTGGCATCTGTTTTTTCATCAAATGAATTTATAATGCCGATTATTTCTTCCGTGCTTTCAGGCTCCTTATATTTTTCTATAAAATATCCGTCCCGACACACATACACGCCATTTATTTCTCTTTTTCCCAGCACAGCCGTTTCAAATACGGAGTTCATATTAAGGAAAAAATTTCTGAACGGAAAATGGTCGCTTACATAATCTCCCAACCCCTCCGTTAAATCACCGTTTTTTATACTTCGCACACTTATTTCCGGAAAAGTCTGCAAATATCTGTTTTCATTTTCGGAAAACGATGATTTCGGAACAACAAAAAAACAAAGAGTAAGGGCAGCCGTCAGAACTGCCGTAAAAACTTCCGCTTTTCTCATATTACACCTCAGAATCTGAAATATAAAAAGGGACTGTACGCACTGCTGACCATATAAGAAACAGCAATCAGAAAGGTCAGAACCCGAAGCGCCCTTCCCATAAAAATCAAGGTTCGTTTTATGCCGAGTTTCTGTATATTTCCTACATATGCCGAAACAAGCCTATATGTTGGAGCAGCAAACACCAATGCCGCCGCAATTACAACCTTATAATTAACTGCATAATATAAAAAGCTGCTGTCAACAGGAGAAGCTCCCGTCATAAAAAACAAGGCTCTCAGATATTGGGCAAGGAGGGATATATCGGCAATGTCAAACACGGCAAACCCCAGAACAATTATAAATGCCGAATATAAATATCTCACCGCCGATGGCAGCCTTTCAAGGCACCTGCCCCAAACATATTTTTCAAGTATGAGTATAACACCGTAATAAAGTCCCCACACTGCAAAATTCCATGCAGCGCCGTGCCATAGTCCCGTAAGGACCCATACAATAAGTATATTTATTATATGCCTGAAAACTCCTTTTCTGTTTCCGCCAAGAGGAATATACACATAATCACGGAACCACGAGGAAAGAGAAATATGCCATTTCCGCCAGAATTCCGTTATAGACCTCGAATACAGGGGGTGGTCGAAATTTTCGTTATATCTGAACCCTATCATACTGCCCATGCCTATCGCCATATCGGCATAGCCTGAAAAGTCAAAATAAAGCTGCAGTGTAAAGCATATTATACCAAGCCATGCCACAGACCCCGAAAGTACAGAGTAGTCGCTGCCCTTTATAAGTGCCCACAATACACCCAGTCTGTCGGCAATGACCACCTTTTTTATCAGTCCGTTTGTAAATCTGTAAATACCATATGAAAAACCCTCTGCGCTGTGCTTTCTGTTGTGGAGCGCAGAGCTTATATCCTGATATCTCACAATCGGTCCCGCAATAAGCTGCGGAAACATACAAATAAAGGTAAGAAAGTCAATAAAGCTTTTCTCCGCCTTTATCCTGCCCATATATACGTCAGCCGTATAGCCAACTATCTGAAACGTAAAAAAGCTTATGCCTATGGGCAGACGAAGCTTTGGCAAGGCTATTTTCAGAGAAAAAACAGCATTTACCGCATTTATTGCAAAATCGGCGTACTTGAATATTCCCAACAGAACAATGCCGCAGCCCACACCTGAAATCATAACTATTCTTTTTATAAATATTCTGTCCGCATATCTTTCCACAAGTCTGCCGGACATATATCCCACGACAGATGCAAAAATCAAAAGCAGTATATAGACAGGCTCACCCCAGCTGTAAAAAATCAGACTGAATATGAGAAGAACCATATTTCTGAGCTTTGACGGCGATATATAGTATACCGCCAGAAAAATCGGCAGAAAAAAGAACAGAAATTGAATACTTGAAAAAACCATATCAGATCATTCCTTCAATAATTTCTTCAACAGTATCGGCATTTTCGCAAATCACAAGGTAAACATAATTTCCGTTTACAACGACCTCGCACTTTTCAGCCTTTGCGTACTCCTCGGCATTATAGTTTTTAAGCTCTTCAACCTTCCTGTCGAAATAAAGCTCCAGTCTTTCCCTTACATCGTCAATTTTATCGTCCTGAGCCTTCAAAATAATAAGTGCGTCTGAGCTTGCGGCGTCAAGGGCTTCTCCGGCGGCAAAATTCACAAGATCCCTTGTGTCTATCCCAAAATAAATAAGCATATAGTCGCTGTCAAAATCAACCATTTCACCGAATTCTCCGCTGTCAATACAGGCATTGAAAATTTCCGCACTGTCCGCTTCGTTGCTTTCGTTCTCCGCAGACAAGGTGTCCGCCTGTTTTTCGGGAATCCCGTTTCCGCAGCCAAAAAGCACAACTGCCGCAAATATACAAATCAAAAGCCTTTTCATAATTCATCCCCCTTATATCATAGCTCAAAGCTTTTTCTGTTTTTTCCGAAATTTCGCATTTTATAATCCATAAGCATACCCGCCGTTTCCGCATCGTTTATACTTCTTGCAAAATCAAGAAGCTCGTCCGCTGCGGTTAAAGATATGAGCTTTTCTCTTATCATATATGAAACAGCACCGGATATACGCTTTTCCATAAAGCTCTTTCCTGCCTCTCCGGCGTTTTCCCTGAGATAGTCAGTATATACCTGTTTGCTGACCTCATCAAGCTTATACGGATAATTCAGCCTGCAAAATGCAAGATGTGAAAGAGTGTCAACCGTTTCCTCCTCCAATGCCCTGCCAAAAAGCCTGTCATATCTTCTGAAGCCTATCTCCCTGCCAACCGCCTCTCTTCTGTAAGTATAACCGGGTCCTGTAAACGTGCGGTGAAATGCCCGTCCCGGCACATCTTCGGAAAAGCTCTCAGCATTTACGGGAAACAATAGCTTCCACATCACATCATCTGTACTGCTTCTGAATGTAACAATAATCTCCTGAGAAAGCTCATCGAGTATAAACTTGAGCATTCTCTCATTTCTTATAACAACACTTTTTATGCCGTCACAATTTTTAAAGGCATCGCCGCCTATTCTGTATAATCCCTCGGGAAGGTCAAGGATTTCGAGCCCTCTGTCATTATAAAATGCAAGGCTTCCTATGCTCTCAAGATTTTTAGGCAAAACAACCCTTTTAATCTGTCTTATGCCGCTTATGCCATATCTGCCTATTGATGCAGCAACAACTCCGTCTATATGATCCGGCAAAACCAATTCATCGCCTGTGCATTCGCATTTGACTATTTCAGCCTTGCCTTTTTTAATTTCATATTCTATTTTACTTCCCAGATAATTTATAATTCCCATTTTTTTACCCTGCCATTTTATACGAGTATTGTTGCGCTGCCTGCCGAACCGGCCCGTTGGGCAGGTTCCGGCAGGCAACGCCGTGGGCGGGGCGAGGAGCATACGTCAGTGACGGGAGGGGAGCCGAGGGAGCGAACACGTCCGCTCCCTCGGCTCCCCTCCCGTCACTGACGTATGCTCCTCGCCCCGTAGCCCCGCAGTCGTGTCAGCTAAATCTTAAATATCAATCAAATGTATATTTAAGCTCCGCCAACTCCCTCTGAATTTGCTTGCTCTTCTCTTCAAAAAGCAATTCTCTGTTATAGCTTATATACTTTTCGTTCTCATTGTCGCTCAAAAAACGGCACGCATTTTTGTCCATATTGAGAGAGGTTATAAAAAGAACCATTTCCTGACCCTTGCCAAAAGCAATTTCTATAAACCTGAATGCGCTGTCAAGGGCAGTCATTGCTTTCTCCGTCACAGTCTCAAGCTCCGCTGTTTCATTGCCAAAGCTCTGCTTTACCTCATCAAAATTGTCAAGTCCCGAAATTCCGTCAAGCCATTTCAGCACTCTGACAGCAGTTTCCTCTGATGAATATGTGTAAAGCTCTGCTGCTTTTTTCTGTCTGTATGCCGTTCTTCTTTCCTCTGCCACCGCAGAAACAGCCTCTCTGAAGCTGCCTGCCGACAGACATAATTTAACTCTTTTCAAAGCCTCGTAAAGCTTGGTCACAAAGTCATCTTCTGCGGCATATTCCTTAAAATACCCGTTAAGTCCGGAAGCCAAAAGCCCTATTATTGAAAGCTTTTCATCAAAGCCGCCATAGCCCAGACGTCTTGCGCTCCCATCGTCGACCTTGCCTTTCAGAACCTCACCTATCCTATAATCGTTTTCATATTTGGTATAAAGCTCATAATACATGGTAAAATCCTTGGCAATTTCAGTATTCTGTATATATGCCCTTACCTCGTCATAGCTCAATTTAATATTTTCCGACTCGTATGCCTTTATTATGTGAGAAAGATCCTCCCAGCCTCTTGCCGTAGCTATCTCAAGTCCGGATACGGTAGTTTCCGCCTTATAAAAATTGTCCTTCTTGATGTTGAGGTAAGATACAATGCTTCCATGAACTCCTTCTTCAAGGGCATATTTGAGCCATTCATCAAGACTGGGGTCTATATCTATTTTTTTCATTCTGTCAAGCGTAACTATATCAAACTCCCTCACAGAGCGGTTAAACTCCGGAGGGTTTCCTGCGGCAACAACCACAAAGCCTTCGGGCATCTTATGCGTTCCGAAATATTTATATTGCAGGAATCTGAGAAGTGCAGGGGCAAGAGTTTCCGATACGCAGTTTATTTCGTCCAGAAACAATATGCCTTCCTTTATTCCCGTGCGATCTATCTTGTCATATATTTCAGCGATTATCTCACTCATAGTATATCTGGTAACGCTTTGCCCCGTCTGCTCGGTT
Organism: uncultured Clostridia bacterium; assembly: GCA_947627855.1. Lineage (GTDB taxonomy): Bacteria > Bacillota > Clostridia > Lachnospirales > CAG-274 > JAJQCI01. The sequence continues at coordinate 1,812 of CANQXR010000067.1, read as the reverse complement.
ATAAATGGCAGTCCCAATGCCGACTGGCGTGTATGATGCGTTATGGAATAGGAAACAAGATTGAGGGAAAGCTCCCTTGCTATCTGCTCCATAAGCGCCGTTTTGCCTATTCCGGGTGCTCCCATAAGAAGTATGGGGCGCTGAGACTTAAGTGGTATGACATATCTGCCATATGAATCCTTTTTCAAATATGCTTTTATGGTATTTTTTATTTCTGTCTTAGCGTCTGTAATATTCATAGCATTACTCCTGTATTCAAATCGTCCTCATCCAAAATCAGCTTTATTGCCCATGCAGGCACCTCGGCGTCATAATAATGCTCCTTAAAAAAAACGAACGCCGTATCATAAGCCGTAGGCTTTTCGGGATATATACCTTCTCCGTCTGTAAAATAAATAAGCCCCTTAAGATTTTTAAATTCGCCGCTTTTTATAAGCTCGCCGACATACTCAAAGGCGGGTCTGAAATCCGTTCCGCCGAAACCCGATACTTCAAAATTGTCAAAAATGCCGTCAATGCGCTCCGGGCTTTCAACAACGGTGTCCTTCTGAACCTTGCTGTCACACTGTATTATGTGTATATTAACCTTTGTAAAAAAGCTTTCCCGCCCCTTAAGCATATTGAATGTCTGACGCAGAAACTTCTTTATTATCTCGCCCGAACAGGACGCAGATGTATCAACCACCACGGCAAAATCATTCACCTTTTTCGACTCTCTGTATTCAAGCGGCTCTATAATGGGCATATTCCCATATAACGATAAGCCATAGGCATAAAATCCGTAGTCGAAAGAATCGGGATCCGGCTTTACCTCCTCGCCGTACACTGCAAAGCGCCTTAAAAATTCGCCGTAGTTATATCTGCGCCTGTTTGAAGCCTTAAGACTGAGGAGAAGTCTTTCATCGCCCTCTCCGCTGCCCCGAAGCTGTCTCTGAGCCTCGGAAGCCGTTCTTTCACTTATATCCTTCCATTTGTCATTTATGCTGTCGCCTGTTTTTTCGGCATTTGCTATCCCTTCAGGCTCTCTCGGCGGAACTCCGCCATTGTCGGCTCCTGTACCCGCAGACGGCGGTTCTGAGTTTTTTGGTCTTGCCCAATATCCATGGTCATCTGTTTTAAACACCTTGTACATTATTTTGAAGTCGCTTTCCGACATATCCCATTCCTTAAGCTGTTTATATATGCCCTCGGCAGTAAAAATATCCATTTCCAGAGACAGTCTTTTATAAATGTAGGTTCTGTATCTGGAAACTATGGAATTTACAGCCGAAATATCCAGCCCATCTATAATATATTCAACGGCTATGTCGCAAGCAATATCCCAATAGATGCCGTCCCTGCCCTCGTATTTGACGCTGTTTGACAAATGCCTGTAAAGACAGTGAAATATGCTGTGAAGGAGATCCCTGTTTACCTGTCTTTCGTTTTTTCTGAATTCTTCTATAAGCCCCTCAGAGGAATAATAAAGCTTGTCCCCATCGGTGGCAAGAATATCAACCTTTTCCGCCGGTTCGGGCGTAAGAGCAAAAATCGCCAAATCCATATATCTCATAGACAAAAACAGATCACTTCTTGCATTGTCCACAAGCATTTTGCCTATTTTTCCGATTTTCTCGCCTCTTCTGCTCATATCAATTCTCCGTCTGAATATTTAAAAATAGTCAATTATATTCTAACACAAACAAACCAAAAATCAATAGCAAAAATCAAAAAACCACTGAAATAAATTTTCATTTATAACCTTTAGTAAAGATGTACAATCGAGCAAACAATCCAACATAATTTTAGAGATTGCTCTTTTTGATTTAGTAT
>CANQXR010000066.1 GCA_947627855.1 uncultured Clostridia bacterium | reverse complement strand
TTTGTTTTTTTATTTTTGCTGTAAATTATTCGTTTCCTTGCTCATTTTCCTCTTGACATTTCACCACCGGACTTAATTATGAAAAAATGCTATGTATTGTGTTTGGTTGTTTATATACAAATTCCGGAAGATCGGTCGCCCCTTCCTTGACTTTAGTATACGTTATTCGCTGTAAACATCAATATTCCCGTTCAATCCTGACAGGTATAACAGAGTTCCGATAAAACCTTCCTTATTGTAAATCTCTTTAATGTTCTTTGCTGTCATTTTGTTGTGTTTTCTTTTGTTGGTCATAGCAGTGGTATCCTCTCCAAACTTTACCAGAAAATCAATTATACTGTCCTCTTTTAACGCAATTTCGGTATTGAACACTCCGATATATCTGTCTATCTCCTCGCCTGTAATGACTGTAGTATTTGAAGTGCCTATTACCATCTGTCCTATGTATCCTTCCTCATTTACAAGTGCGGTAGTATTCTTTACAGATGTAAAATTGTCTGCCGCAAAGGCTGATGACTTAATACACATAGTCGCCATCGCTGCAGTAAAAAATACCTTTGCAATGTTTCTGAAGTTTTTCATAATAATTCCTCCTTTTAAAATATTAACTTTATTTTTCCGAGGCTTTCGCACCTTACATTTATATATTCAGACGGACATTATGATTTTTTCAGTTTGTCCGATTTCTTTTATTTTTCACCTCATCACTTTTCCACCGCTTCATTTCAAGGAAGTTTGTTTTGACAATATGATAATAACACAGACATCTGCAACTATTTAGGGGAATATATTAGACTATGCTGATTTTGAAGTTTTTTTGTTGTACACTTTTGATTTATATGATAAAATAAAGTATATAAGAATAAAGGAGAAAATATTATGAGAAATTTACGTATATTTATTTCATCTTCAATAATCGAATTTGAAGATGAAAGAATCGAGCTGAACAATTTTCTTCAGAGAATAAAGCCTATTATGAGGGAAAAGCTCAATATTTCCCTTATTCCCGTTAAATGTGAACACATAGACGACAGGATAGAGATTGGCGGAAAACAGAATGTATACAATAAGGAAATAGAAAAAAGCGATCTTGTAATATTTCTTTTCGGCCACGCCGCCGGAGATTATACCCTTCAAGAGCTTGAAATAGCCGCAAAGTCCTTTGAAGAAAAGAATTATGACAAACACATCTGCGTTTTCTGCCACCAGAATCCCTACAAATCAAAGGACGAGAGCCTTAAAAAACTGACTCTCGCCCTTGATAAATACCATATCCTCCATATAACCTTTTCAGACATGGATACGGTAAAGCTTCACACAGCTCTTAAAATAATCAGCCTTCTGTAATCCCCCATATCGGAAAAAAAGGGGAGCTACTTTTAATTCTTAAGCTCTATTTCTTTGGCTTTTTTAAAATAAAATTCATTAGCTTTGATAAAAAACTCTCGTGACTTTTCGGATTCTCTTTGTTTTCTGCAGAAAACCCCGAATTATATAATTTCCATAAATTATTTAAAATCATTTTCCGATAAACATTATATCTTTCGGGATTTTTCTTCGCCAATTCCTTATATAACTTCAAGGCTCTGAGATAATGCTCCTCTGCTTTTTTTGCTTCTCCTTGGTTATAATAAAAGATACCTATGTTGTTTAAGCTGGTTGCCAGAGTAGCATTATATCTTTGTGGATTTTCTGTTGCAAGTTCTTCTCCTAACTTCAAGGCTCTGAGATAATGCTCCTCCTTTATTTTCGTTTCTCCTTGGTTAGCATAAAAGGTTCCTATGTTGTTTAAGCTAAGTGCCAGATTAGCCTTATATCTTTGGGGATTTTCCGCCACAAGCTCCTCTTTTAACTTCAAGGCTCCGAAATAATACTCCTCTGTTTTTTTCGTTTCTCCTTGATCAGCATAAAATGCTCCTATATTATTTAAAATTATTGCCAGATCAGCCTTATATCTTTGGTGATTTTCTGACGCAAGCCGCTCTCTTATCTTCAAGGCTCCGAAATAATACTCCTCTGCTTTTTTCGCTTCTCCTTGGTTATCATAAAAGAACCCTATATTGTTTAAGCTCATTGCCAGATCAACATTATATCTTTGGTGATTTTCTGACGCAAGCTTTTCTCTTAAATCCAACGCCTTTAAGAAATATTTCTTTGCTTCGGCGTGTTTGTCGGAAATACTATTAAGTATTAGGGCATAATTATCCCATAAATCTGCCTTATCTTTTTGGAAAATCTCTTCATTTCCGTCATATATCTGCTCCAGCCTTTTGCATAGCTCTATGGCTTTGCTGCTGTTTCCCTGATAGTGTAAGTAGGAGGAATATTCTCTTACTTTGTCATATTTTATGCCGTCTTCAAATGCACATTCTGTTATCTCATCATAGGTGGCTTCTATGTCCTCAAATCTTTCCTTATAGCCTGTCATGGTTTCAAGGATTTCTATTTTTGTACTCAGTTCACCTATATATCTGCGAGTAAGTGTTTTTACTTCTTCGATTTTTTTAAGTCTGCGGCGGCGGTGATCCCTTTTCATTTCTTCGGCATCAAGTATTTCGTTTGCTCCTTCTGAGTCGCCCTTTTCAAAGAGTCTGTAGGCCTCTCTCTGACGAATCGTAATGTCTCCGTAGGCTGTGGTTTTCACCATATTAAGGGAATTTATGAAAAGGCTTTTCTCTGTTTCTTCTATGGTTTTCATAAGATTTTCCCTTTTTGCCGCCACATCGGAATAGCGGCGGCAAAGCTCCTTATCCCCCGGATTTTTTATATACAGGGGATTAAGAGCAAAATATTCTCTGTCGTTTTTTTCAGCCTCTTTTTTCCAGTATGCAAGCTGGTCGTTGTCCGCAACCATCTTTACATTTTCAAGATCCATTATTTTTCTTTCGTCTATTATGAGTTTTCCGTTTCTGAAGCCCATTTCAGAACCTCAAAGCTCATTCAGCTTAAGCTGCATAAGAATTTTAAGCTTGATTGTGTCTATATGACTGAAAAAAGCTGTAATAATGCGCTATCTCTCCGCCAAGTCTTGCCATAAAGCTTCTGACGCTGTTACTGCGCTCACTGTCGTCTACCTCATAAAAATATGTATAAATGTCAGGCTTTCCGTCCTTTTTAAGCCTTTCATATACAGCCTCAAAGCCCAGCCTCATATATTCTTCCATATCAATATAAATGAGGAAAAAACAACGTCGCTATTGCATACTTCTTTTTTCTCTTCCTCCTGTTTCCACTGTGGCACATCTGAGCCACTAAGAGCACGCAAATCAATATTCAGAGAATAACTCCTTTCAAGCTTTTCTTCTACAAATTTAGTAAAATCATAAAGCTTGTTATAATCCTTTGCTCCTTTTTCATTGTCCGTTACAAGATAAATAACAATATTTTGTGTACCTGACATAAGACCCCTCCCTCCTGACATAAAGTCTTATTATATTTCTATATCTGATATTTTACTATAAATATACCTTTTTTCAATTACTGATAAAATTTCATGTAGAATTAAATCAGGAGAGCAGGTTTCCCTACTCTCCGCTCTGTTATCTTATGTCCTTGTGCATTACATCGCTGTAAACAGTCGATGTATCAACATAGGTGTCTATAACCCCTCCGAGATTATAACTTTCTTTTATGTTGTCGATTACGGTTGTGGCATTGCCGCCAATATCCGTGACGATGCTCTTTGTGGTTTCTCCCCTGACCGCTGTACCGATATAGCCATCAATGTTTACGAATATGTCTTCGTTGTCTATGGCTGTTACATGGTCTCCTCTGCCTATGCTTGTGACAACGCTTTCATTTGATGATATATCTACGTAGGTGCCCACTACCCGCCTTCATTCACAAAGGATTTACGGTTTGAAATTAGTGTCGTGTCTGCCGCAAATGCCTGTGAGCAGATACAGAGTACTGCGATTACGGATGTGATGAGTGTTTTGAAAATATTCTTTTTTGTCATGGTTTTTTCCTCCTTTAAAAAAAATATAATTATTAAAAAGTATTTTTGTTTTTAAATCAGGAAAGGTCGGCGAAAAGCTTTGAAAAAGCAAATAAAAGAGATAAATAATGATATTTCAAGTAAAACAGATATTGATACAGAGTATTTAAAGCAATTGGAAGAGGAAAATTTAAAGCTGAGGATCGAAAATGTATATTTAAAAGAGTTGAGGAGACTGCTTTCAGAGGGAACACCTCAGAACAAAAAGCGAGGATAATACACAGTCTCCGAGGATCATTTAAGTTAAAAGATATTCTCGCTGTTTTGGGATTTCCAAAATCAACCTATATGTATTGGCAAAAGCGTTTTGAACGTAAAAACCCAAACAAATAATTAGAGCAAAAGGTTCTTGACATACGGAAAGAACATAAAGATTTTGGTTATCGCAGGATATATGGAGCATTAAAAAAGCAAGGGATAAAAATCAATAAAAAGCGAATTCAAAGGATTGTACAGAGGCTTGGTTTACAAGTAACTTCATTTACGAGAAAAAGTCGTATGTATAATTCTTATAAAGGTAAGGTAGGGAAAGTTGCACCAAACAGAATAAACAGGCGCTTCAGAACAAATATACCGCATCAGAAGATAACAACAGACACAACCGAGTTCAAATATTACGAAATTGATAATAAAGGAAGAATGCTAATCAAAAAGCTCTATTTTGATCCATTCATGGATATGTATAACGGAGAGATGATAAGTTATGGTATCTCAAAACGACCATCGGCAGAAAAAATAATGAAAGCACTGAATGAAGCTATAGCTATTACAATCGACTGCGAATATAGAATAACTTTTCAAGTAAATTCTCAAAGTAAATTCCACAGTGAAATTTAATCTGAGAAGAAAAATGAGGTAGAATTTAGTCTGAGAAATTATGAAATGATGAAAGGAGACTCAGACTATGAGAGAAATTCAAAGCAAAAAAATTTACACATGACGTTACAGGATCGGACCTAAATACAGGAATGCTTAAGCAAGGGTATGCCCTTTAAGGCAATAGGTAAGTGTATTGATAAAGATCCCACAACTGTATCCAAAGAAGTAAAGCTTCATGCACAATCACATCGCAGTGGTTATGTAAAAACCGATGATACTTGTCCGAAGCTTCTGAAAGCACCGTATGTCTGCAACGGCTGCGGACTTAAAAGCAAATCATGCTGCAAATATCTCCGTAGGGTATATGTGGCAAAGAAAGCTCAGGAGGAATATGAAAATCTGCTTGTGGAAGCAAGAACAGGTATACCTCTTAACAAAGAGGAGTTTTATGAAACCGAACGCATTGTTTCTGAGGCTGTTCAAAATGGTCAGCACATTTATCAAGCAGTTAAATCCAACGATTTGCCTGTTTCCTGTGCCACGGTTTACAGACATATTAATAAAGGCTATTATACCATAAGCCCTATTGATTTTCCACGCGCGGTAAAGTTTAAACAAAGGAAACCAAAAAATCAGGATTATGTTCCTCTTTGTCTGAAAAGGGGAAGAACATATGAAGATTTTTTGGAATACATAGAAAATAATCCTGATTTGGCTCAGATTGAACTTGATACAGTGATCGGAAGAATAGGCGGTAAGGTCATCATGACAATACATTTTGTCAATGTTGATTTTATGTTTGGTATTATATCAGAAATTTCCGCAAGCGGAAATCGCTCCTAAAGTCGCGCCCGACTTCTTTCGGGTTCCACTTGAAAATAAAACCGCTGCTGAAGCTGCATCGAAAATTTCATTGTTCAAGAAAAAGCTTAATGACAAAGGTTTCCGGTTCAAAGATGTTTTCCCCATACTGCTTACTGATAATGGAGGAGAGTTCAGCTGTGTTTCCTCTTTTGAAAATGATGACGAGGGAAACTTGGAAACTCATATGTTTTTCTGTGATCCCAATGCCCTATATCAAAAGCTGCATATTGAAAAAAATCATACCCTGTTCAGAAATATTGTCCCTAAAGGCAGTTCTTTTGACAATTTTACACAGGAAACAGTAAATTTAATATTTTCTCATGTTAACGCAGTCAAAAGAAAACAATTTAATGGTAAAAGTGCTTACGATCTGTTTACTTTTTCCTACTCTGAAAAGCTTGCTTCAGCTTTGGGGATTTCTCATATTCCCGCAAAAGAAGTTATTCAGTCACCCTTACTTTTGAAATAATTTATTCTCATAGTAAATTCAGTTGTGATGGAATTTAGTCTGAGAAATTCTTCTCTCAGGTTTGTTTGCCATGCAATTTTTTCTTTTTTTATGTCGATTTTCCTTTGCTTTTCACCTCTTCTCATACTAAGTTCCACTATTTCTTGCAGTAAATTCCGCTTCTTTTCCACTGTGGAATTTACTTTGAGAATTTACCCAAAACATAAAGAGTGGGATGAAGGGGTGTTGTTACAAAAAAAGATCCATTCAGAACCATAATTGGCAAATAAATGCCGGAGATGATCTGAATGGAACAGAATAAGATATTGTTTGTTTAGTAGGAATGTTTCCGTCAGCGGACTTAGGCAAAGAAGATTGTCTATGTCCGAAGCGGTTTTTATGAAATCGTCAGTTTTTCGGTTTTATAGCCGTAGAACTGTTCTACACTGAGATCGTTTATGGCTTCGTAGGTTTTTCTGTTGTGTTCTGCCAGATCTGAAAAGGCAAAAAATTTTCCGCTGGCAACGTGCCTTAATGAGAAATTATCGGCAGCTGTAATATTTACGGGAACAGGACTTTTAATCTCGTCCTGTATATGGACACCGTCCTTTTCAAAGGTTATTTTGCGGCGGAAAGAAATATCCGTATGCTTGTCCACCAGTATAAGTTTTTTCTTTAAAAAACCTATTATCTTGTTTCCCACAACAAAGGAAACCACTCTAAGACCCATATGCATTATAGGGCTTGGAACCTTGAGCTTTACCAAGGTAAATTTACCCTCTGTAACTATCTCATTGTTATTCTGAGTTACATTCCATGCATTGTCCTGCCAATTTGTTGCGGCGATTTTGCCCTTGCCGTAATCCACTCTGTAACCACAGTCTACAAAAAGAATGTCCTCTCCTTTATAAAGCTTGATGACACCGCCTTTTCTGCCGCCAACGACAGCATAAATATCGTTTTCGCCATATACATAAAGACCGGAATCTTCAAAATACATATTTACGGATCCTTTATGACAAGGAAGAAGGGCTTTCTCATCTATGGGTACATAATTTGCCTTTTCTTTTTCCAAGGCTCTGAGAAATGAATGAAGCAGATAATGGCTGCAATATCTGTCGTCAACGGCATCCATAAAATAACCTGTTTCGCCGCTGTGTTTAAGGATTTCTCTTTTAACAGCCATTGCTGCCGTATTACCTTCCTGAAGCATTACTTCAATTCCGCTTGGGAGAAAATAAGTGGTATTTCTTGAAGCATATTCGCCGCCGATAGAGCCGTCTGCATGAATAAAATACTGTATGAAGTTTACCAGTCTTTCAAGAGGCTCTTTGACACGCTTATCTTTACTCATATAATAATATTCGGCAAGCATATCAAGGGAAACGCTTAAATATCCTATGTCCGCTCCGCCATACTCGGAAAACCATCCTTCCGGAGACTGAAGCGAGAGTATACGTGTCAGCTTTGTCTCAAGACCCTGTAAGATCCAGTCCTCTCCGATAATGGTATAGGCAGAGTACATTGCCGTTATGGAAGCCAATTCCTGATTATACGCCTGTGGCTCTATATGCTTAGATAAATAGCGGGCGGTTTTCTTAAAGGTTTCTTCAAGTCCCTTATCATTCATATTGAGCCGCTTATATACTTCGCAGGCAGAATATAATGAAAATGCGGTAGGGGGAAAACCGTGCTCATGGGGATAGTATTCGTTAAAGCTGCCGTCGCCAAGCTGGATCTTCCGAAGATAATAGCAGGTAGCCTCCGCCCATTCTTTGACATATTCTTTTTTATAATATATATTGCCCTCAAAATCAGTGTTATATAAAAGCGCCAATGCAAGTCCGCTTTGCTGAAGAATTGCTGAGGCAAAATCTCTTGTTTTAAGGTGCCAGTGATTTCTGTCACAGCAGCCGTAGGTGGTCGAGTGCTTATCCCTGTCTATCTGTGACAAAACCCGTGGCACTGTTTTTAAAATAAATTTTTCGTACATATTTACTCCTTAATTATCAAACTTTTTTTCGTTTTTATTGAGAATTTTCTGAACTCTCTTTTTAAGTCCAACGGGCATGAGCATATAGCATTTTCTTGCAATGCGTCTGATTTTAAGCTTGAAATTGCCCTTAACATTATTTTCAGAGCCTGTAAACCTATTATAATATATAAGCTCATTCATCTTGAACTTTCTGGCTCTTTCATTTATTTTCTGATTATAATAACCAATGCTTATAATAGCTATAGGGTCATAATAAGGGGGTACATCAAGTATTTTCCTGAGCTTTTTTTTGGTAGGAAGGAAATTTATCCAACAGGCGCCTACATTCAAGGAATGAGCCATAAGCAGCATATTCTCTATACAGGCTGAAGCGCTCTGGATGTAGTCGTTGTATTCTACATTATCAGTACGGTTGTCATATATAACAGCAATAGCCTGATTTACATTCTTAAGAAAAGCTGCGGCGCCATTTTCGCAAATTTCATTGAGAACTTTCTTTTCATCAATAACAATAAATCTCCAGCCCTGAACATTGCAGGCACTGGGCGCCCATGCTCCGGCCTCTATGATTTTTTCAATTGTTTCTCTGTCAACAGGCGTATCGTTATATTTTCTGATACTTCTTCTTGTAAAAATTGCTTGTTCCAGTTCCATATACTACCTCCTTATAAAAATCTGCCTCGCTCATATTGTTTTTACAGCAATATTATTTTGTATTATGGCAAAGAGCAGCCGTTTACTACTGCGCCCTTCTTTATATAAATTCAGTCGATTTAAACCCGACTGCAGTTCCGGACAAACAAGATTTTTGTTTGAGCAAACTATACGGATTTTATTATAAGATGGGAAAATTTTAAATTATTATATTCTTTATTAATTCATTTGTCAATAGTTTTGAAAATTAAGCTCACGGAAAAGTAAGTTGTAAAATAAATTGACGCAAAAAGAAGTTCCATTTAGGATCAAAACGAGTTAAAATCTAATTACCACAA
>CANQXR010000065.1 GCA_947627855.1 uncultured Clostridia bacterium | reverse complement strand
AAGCAGCCGTTTTAGGCTCAACAGGAGTGAAAAGAACTATTAACCTGATCGACCTATGTCAATTATATCATGGGCACAATCAAACCAATCAACTAATTTTTATAATTATTATTAATGCTATAAACATATTATACGAGGAGGGATCATTATGAATTATGGATATGTGAGAGTATCAACCAAAGAACAGAACGAAGACAGGCAGCTTATTGCTCTCGATGAATGTGGAATTAAAATCGACAAAATATATATGGACAAGCAAAGTGGAAAGGACTTTGACAGAACCGAATACAAGAAGATGATAAAACGACTCAGAATCGGTGATGTTCTTGTAATAAAAAGCATTGACCGTCTTGGCAGAAATTATGAGGAAATCCTGAATCAGTGGCGAGAAATAACAAAGGTTAAAAAGGCTGACATAATCGTCCTCGATATGCCCATACTTGACACCAGGCAAAACAAGGATTTGCTCGGCACTCTCATAAGCGACTTGGTTTTACAGCTTTTATCCTATGTAGCCGAAAATGAGCGCACAAACATAAGACAGCGACAAGCAGAAGGCATAGCCGCAGCAAAAGCCAAAGGTGTAATTTTCGGCAGACCAAAGAAATATGATGCTGAAAAATTTATGGAAATCTATATACGTTTTTTACATCAAGAGCTTACCCAAAAGGAAGCAATGAAGGAAATGGGAGCATGCAAAACAACATACTACAGGATTGTAAACGAGTTAAAAAAGATCCTTTTTGGAAGTTCTTGTTAAACATTACTAAGATTTCCCATTAATGTATACTTTTATAATCATAGTGATACTGTATAACTCTACATATCAATTTTAGCAATATTTTGTAAAAAAAGTCAATAAAAAATAGAGGATTTTTCCTGTTAAAATTGCAGTGCCAAAAAGTATACTTTTTTAATCATTAAAAGTCTTTGAGTAAAGACTATAAATATTACTACATTTTATAAATGGGGTAATGAAATAACGGCAAAATATGTGATTTATTATATTATTTAATTACAAGATAAATAAGCAAATTTTGCTCTGGTTTAACATTTATTTTAACAAATGAAAAAATTTTAAAGAAATATGAAAGGAGAGAAAATGAAAATGATTAAATTATTTAAAAAAGCTGTTGTTACTATTATAAGCATTATTTTTGCTGTTTCTGCATTTACAGTTACATCATATGCTACTGTGCCAACAGCAACGGTTATGCGTGAAAGAATAAACTCTGCTAAAGCATCACCTCAATTTAGAGAAGGTACAATATATGACCAATATAAATGTCCAAGATGTGTATCTGAGCCATATTATGCTGCACAATGTTATGGTTTTTCTGTAGCACTGGCAGACTATCTTTTTGGTGGTGATGAATGTACACATAAATGGCCTACTCATAGGAATATCGACTTGCTGTGTGTAGGCAATATAGTAAGAATAAACAATGATACTCACAGTATAGTTATTACAGATATTAACGGCGATACAATAACTTATGTTGACGGAAATGGAAAAAATGATTTGAAAATTCATTGGGATCATACAATTTCAAGATCTGCCCTTGCAGGCAAGATGACATACATCCGTTCCAATCCACAAAATGAACTGTTTTCTTTGGATGTAACATCTCTACCTGTGCCTGTGCCTACACCTGTACCTGTACCAATATCCGATGGCTCAACATATATAATCAACAGTGTATCCAACGGAAAGCCTCTTAATTGTCTTGTCTGGGATATAAATGATGTTGCTGATTTTACAAAGGTAAACACATATGACAGATATGAGGGCGATCCTGCTCAAAGATTTACAATAGAATCCTATAACGGAGCATATAATCTTAAAACGCAAAAAGACGGTTACCTCGTAAATATAATGAGCAGATATAATTCAGGGGCTCAGGCAATAGCATATAACAGAAACAAAGATATAGAATCATGGATTTTCACAAGCTGCGGTTCAGGCTATGCTATAGTGCTGAATTCAAATCCGACAATGGCACTTACTGTAGGACCTGACGGAAATGTTACTTTACAGCCATATACAGGTAGTTCCAATCAGCAGTGGACCTTTGAAGCAGTCTAAGGGGGCGGGTTTTTATGAAAAAGATAATATCAGTTTTATTTATAATATCTTTTATGACAACCTCTGTATTTGGAGCGGCAGATGGAGTTGACAAGTCGAGCTCTTCCTCGGGTAAAAGCAAGGCAAATGTGGAATGGATAGATGTTAACGAAACAAATGCTTCGGGAAATGTTTATCTTACTAAAGAGCAGATTGAAAAAATGTTTTCAACAGGAGAAACTATCTCTGATATTTCTGATAATGATGTGAAAAATTCTGTGACAACCGAAAAAACAGATACTGGCATATCAAATGAGAATGAAACCGTAGCAACTCCCTCTCCTTCAGTCAGCAGCACCCCTGTATACTCAAGTACACAAAATGGCATAACCGTAAAGGTTCCAATAGGAGAAAATGCCATATATGTAAACAACAATAGAGTCTCAACAGATGCAGCTGCTTATATACAGAAAAGTACAAGCAGTACAATGATACCTCTCAGGTTTGTAAGTGTAGCACTTGGGGGAGAAAAAGATGCTTTAAATTCAGACATGGTTTCTTGGGATCCAAAAACAAAAACAGTAACTATTTTTGGTAAGAAATTGATAAAATTTCAGGCCGGAAGTAATATTGTCAGTATAAACGGAACTCCCAAAACAATCAGCGGTGGTATACCCGAAATAACCAATGGCAGAATGTATGTGCCTTTCTGAGTACTCGGAGAATCTCTCGACTGCACTGTAAGTTGGGATGCAACAACTAAAACAGCAATTTACTCAATAAATTGATAAGTCAGTTAAAAGCTTATAAGGTTTGGATAATATGTTCCGAACCTTATACATTTAAAATATAATAGTATGCTGTGATAGAATAGATGTATTCTGTGAAAAATTGCACGGGTAGCATTTAGAAGTAAAAATTATGAACTCTTCTTTATCGTTTTTTAGATATGAATGACAATATTCTTACTTCTGAGCCTAGACCATATTCAAAAATGAATACATATGATTTTATCTCTTTAGGGAAGCAGTATATCCTTACAACAAATTGCGAACAGAGATAAGTATTGTTGATTGCGATAAATTGGAAAACTACATTGAAAAGGAGAAATAAAATGTCAAGGGAAAATTTAACAGGCTATCCGTCAATAGATAAGCCGTGGCTTAAATACTACAGTGAGGAGGCAATCAATGCCCCTCTTCCGAAATGCACATTTTATGAATATGTCTTTAATAGAAATAAAGACAATATGGATAATATTGCCATAAATTATTATGGTCGTGATATTTCATATAGAAAATTATTTGAAGATATTTCGTATATTGCCGGTGGATTTAAAAAAATAGGCATAAAGGAAAATGATGTTGTAACTATATGTATGATAAACTCACCTGAAGCTATTGAAACTATATTTGCTCTTAACAAACTTGGGGCTGTGGCAAATATGATTTATGGTGTAAGTTCGGTTGAGGAAATAGAAAAATTTCTTGTTGATACAAACTCGACAATAGTTGTTTGCCTTGATATTTTTCAGGAAAAGTTTGTTGAATTAAGTCAAAGGATAAAAATAAATAAAGTAATCGTTGCAAATCAAGCACAGTTAATATCGGAAGACGAGGTTTGTCTGAATGAAAAAGAGATACCCCTCCCTGAAGATAATCACTTTATTTCATGGAACGAGTTTATCAGTAATGCGATGCCATATGACGAAATTCACCAAAATCCTGATACGGCGGCTATTATAACTTATACAGGCGGTTCTACAGGAGGTTCAAAGGGAGTAGTTTTAAGTAACAGAAACATTGTATCTCTGGTGTGGCAGCATTGTAATATGAATATACCTATGGACAGAAAAGGAAAATGGATGCTGGTATTGCCGATGTTTATTGTGTACGGTGTGGTTTGTGCTATGGCGGTTCCTCTTTCCATAGGAATGAAATTAATCATTAGAATTCCTATGACAGATTCTATTGCATATATTTGTAAAAAATTCAAACCTAATTATGTTATGTATGGTCCTGCGTACTGGGAGGCATTTGCAGAAAATAATGAAGATATTGACTTATCTGATTTAGTTTATCCATTTTCAGGAGGTGATTTTATACGTCCCTCAGTCGAGGAAAAAATAAATAATTATCTTCTCATCCATAACAGTAGGTGTGGAATAATGAACGGATATGGCATGAGCGAAGTCTGCGGCGGAATTTCAATGAATATTCCAACTGCTTCAGAATTCGGAAGTGTTGGCATACCACTCCCCAAAACTGTTGTAACTATTTTTGATACAGAGACTGAAAAAGAACTGAAATACGGCGAAATAGGCGAGATATGTGTACAATCACCCGATTCTATGCTTGGATATATAAATAACCCTGATGAAACAAAAAGTATTATTCGCCGCCATATCGATGGGCAGATTTGGGTTCATTCAGGTGATCTTGGATATATAAACGAAAGTGGATTTTTATATATCATTGGCAGAATAAAACGCTTTATGTTGTGCATTTCTGAGGGTGTGCAAAAGAAAGTATTCAGTCTTGATATTGAAAAAATACTTCTTGAACATAAAAAAGTTGCTAATTGTGCAGTTGTCCCTATACCTGACGATAAAATCAACGAAGCCCCTGTTGCTTATATTATTCTAAAAGAAAAATATAAGGACGAAGATAATATAGAAGCAGAATTATTTAATTACTGCAATAAAAAACTACCCCATGTATATCGGCCTATAAGATATATTTTCGTTGAGAAATTTCCTCTTACCAAGGTGGGAAAAGTAGACTACATAAGGCTCGAAAAGTTAGCAAGTAAAGGAGAATGACTATGTTTAAGGTAGTTATTTTACAGCAATATTTTTTGTAACCTTATTTTAAAGCAATCCAAAAGGAGATAGGATATATGAATGAAAAAGTAATCGAGAGGAATGCAGAACAGGATTTTTATAAACAGTACATAGAACGTTTTAATTTTATCTGTAATAAATATGCTGACTGTATTGCTATGTCCTGCTTACAGACTGATGACAGTATTACATCAGTAACTTTTTCTGAAATGAAGAAATGCTGTCAAAAAATTGCCGACAAAATTGAAGAAATGGGAATAGGTATAGGTGACAGAGTTGCTGTTGTTTCTCCGCACAGTATGGAAACCGTTCTGGTAGGTTACGGTTTAGCCTTGCTTCATACAACAATTGTTCCTATGGATGTTTCCCTCCCTAAAGAAGAACTAAATAGACTTTTAAAATTTGCAGATGTAAGTGGTATTTATACGACTGATGAAAAATATCCATTACTGGACGAAGATATAAAAGCCGAAATACCAATATTAAAATTCAACAAGTCTGGTGAACTTGAATTATATAGTGACAGTGTAAGAAAATGCACAAAAAGCAAACAAGCTGCAAAAGACCCTGAGGTTGCCGGGATTATTTTTTCTTCCGGCACAACACCTCAGGCAAAAGGTATTATGGTCACCTATGAAGCAGTTGTTAAATCACGTCCTGTTTATATACAGGTATCAGGACTTAAGCCCGGTATGAAGCTTTTACACGTATTGTCCTTTAATCACATAGCCGGATTTATGGGATCGTTTTACCATACTGCTGAAGGCTGTCAGCTTTGTTTTATTGCCGAGATGAATTCTTCTAAGCTGCAAAAGGGCTTGGTTACATTTAATCCTGAATTTTTCGCCATGGTTCCGAAGGTATATGAAGTTATACAAAAAAAATATGTATGCAAATAAAACAAAAAAGTAAAATATTTTACTACATATTCAAATGTTTTCTTGCCCTTTCGGGCTTGTCAAGAAAGTATTTGGGAATAAATTGGGGCA
Organism: uncultured Clostridia bacterium; assembly: GCA_947627855.1. Classification (GTDB taxonomy): domain Bacteria; phylum Bacillota; class Clostridia; order Lachnospirales; family CAG-274; genus JAJQCI01. The sequence continues at coordinate 4,746 of CANQXR010000065.1, read as the reverse complement.
GACAACTATTTAAGGGCATCTATTCCCAAGTATTCGGCACCGGAATAATTGGTGTCGGCACCGGAGCAGCAGCTTGTCCGGGAAAAACAGCAAAATTCTTTTTAGATATGGGACTTCTCTGGGCAAATTTTTATGCTTCAACCGAGGTGGGCGTTCCATTTATATCTGCCGGCATACTCGATAAATATCCATACAATACTGTAGGCAAAATCGACAGGGACTCTGAGATTCAGGTAAAAATAAAAAATCCCAGAGAAAACGGCACAGGCGAAATATACGCAAAATCAAAATTGATGATGAAAGGCTATTTTCGTGAGCCCGAATTAACCCAGAAAGCATTTGAGGACGGCTGGTTTAAAACAGGCGATATCGGCTATGTAAACAAACATAATTATCTGCATATTACCGGGAGAAAAAAGGAAACCATTTTATTGCACAACGGAAAAAAAGTTGCTCCCACAGATATAGAAGCCTTTTACCAATCAGCGGCAGATGGTGTAAATATTGCTGTCTGTGGGATACACAATAAGAGCGGATTTGATGAAATACATATGTTTATTGAAACAGGCACAACAGTAAAACAAAAAGCTGAAAAAGCTAAAGAAACTATACTCTCCCTCTCTCGAAGTCAAGACTGTCTGTATAAAATAAACGATTTTCATTTTATAGAAAAAATCCCAGTAACTTCTGTAGGAAAGGTAAAAAGATATATACTACAGGAGTTTGTAAATATTCCTGAAAATAAAACAGAAGTGAAAACTGAGGTTTCCATTGAAAATACGGTTAAAAATATAATCCAAAAAATTTCAAAACACAAAGAGAATATTTCTCTATCTGCTTCATTGAGAAATGAATTGGATATGGATTCATTATCTTTGTTTGAGCTTGCAGCAGAATTGGAAAGCCTGTACGGAAAAGATGTTTGCAGCAGTCTTGACAATATTGATACAGTAAATGATTTGGTATTGTATATAAGCAATACGAATCTGCAAATTAAACCGAGCGAAATTGATATGTCAGATTTCCCCATAGCTAAAACTCCAAAGGATATAAAATGCATGATGCTTTCTAAGTCCGTCTGGAGGTTCAATGTAAAGGGTATTGAGAACATACCGACTAATGAAAATTATATTTTATGTCCGAACCACCAAAGTCATTTTGACAGCTTATGGATATGGGCAGCTATTGGGACGGATAGAATTGATGCAGAAAAGATCTGTTGCCTCGCCAAAAAAGAACACTTGGATAATACTGTATCAAAAAGATGGGTCAGAATGTTGGGTGCAATACCTGTGGACAGAAGCGGAAATTCTGCGTCCGCTATGAAAAGAGCTTTGCAATGCATAAATAGCGGCTATAGCATATTGATACACCCCGAAGGAACAAGAACAAAGACCGGAAAATTGGGAACATTCAGGAATGGTGCGGCAAAACTGGCAATCGATTCCGGCAAAAAAATAATTCCTGTATATATCGGAGGTGCTTTTGAAATATTTCCTTATAACAAAGCGATCCCCCAAATTCTTTAATTTTAAAAATCTGAAACGATATATGATTAATATTTCTTTCGGAACACCAATAGAACCCTTTGGAAAGAGTAAAGAAGAGCTTACAGAAGAAATCAGAAACTGCATACTGAAAATGGAGAATAGCGCTTATTTACACGGGAATTAATTTGTAGAGCATATTAGCTGATATTGAAGCTTATCAGTTGAGATAAGGAGTGAAATTATGAAAATTGGAATAGACTGCGATGGTGTGTTAACGGATCTGGCTTCATATATGTATTCTTATGGGGAAAAATATTTTAAATACAAACCCGTTAATCCCGAGGGATGTACTATAACCGATATATTTGCCTGCACTGAAAAGGATGAATTTCGCTTTGGTATGAAATACTTTTTTTACTATTGCAAAAACTGGTCCCCAAGAGAAAATGCCGTTGATGTAATTAGCAAACTTAAAGCAGATGGTTATTCCTTATATCAGATCACTGCACGTAAATTTATAACAAAGAATAACCCTCTTGGATGGTACAGCAAATGGATACACAGAGCATGGATGAAAAAACATGAATTTACTTTTGATGAGGTGCATTACTGTGCCGAAAGCACAGTTTGTGAAGATAAGCTAAATGCCTGCAAAAGACTTGGTGTAGAAATTATGATAGAAGATACGCCTGATGTGGCTGTTTATCTTGCAGAAAATCATATTAACGTTTTGCTTTTTGATGCACCATATAATCGTAATATTAATTTTTATAATATTAAGAGGGTATATAGTTGGAAAGAAATATATGAATATATTTTAAGTACATATTCTTATTCTTTCAATATCCAAAAATAAATGTAACTGACAATAGCTTATACGATAGATGTAATTCTATCCTACATAAGCAGCAACCATCATATATGAAAAGGAGAATAGCAAAATGAACAATAACAAAACAGGATATCCGCATATAGACAAACCATAGATTAAGTATTATAATACAACACCTATGTACAAAATAGATATACAAGACTCAATATATAATAATTTCCGCAAAATTGCTGAAGAAAAGCCAAACAATTTGGCGTATATTGATTATAGAACCGGACAGAAAGTTACATACGGCGAACTTGTCAGATTTGCAGACGGTTTTGCAAACAGTATGTTCGCAATGGGGATCGGTTCTGACAATAATATTGGCGTCCTCAGCTTTAACTCACAGATTGACCCTATAGCCATACTTGGAGGTAATAAGCTTGGGGCAACTGTTGTATTTGTTGACCCTGATAATGGTATTCCGACCATAAAAAGCAATGTGTCATATTTGGATATTTTGGTTATCGAAGATGTTTTTGTTGAAATAGAGCCGGAAATTAACAGCAAAAAAATACCTACTATTATTTTGGGGCAAACAAATAAAAAAATGCGCTATAATTGCCTAAGTTATGAGAACTTCATTGAAACAGGTGATCCTTATGATGTTTCAACTGCCAATATGCCGGACAAGCCTTCTTTAGTAATTTTTAGCAGCGATACTACCGGTGTTCCGAAACCGATTGTACATTCAAACTTCACCGTAAATTCAGCTGTGCAGAAAATGCTGTACACGGATTTTACAATTAATAACAACTATCTTATTAAGGTAATACCATCTCATATAGGTTTGGGATCTATAACTTCTATGCTCACAGCCTTACTTACAGGAACCCCATATATACAATTAAAAAGCTTTCCGAACCCGGAGGATTTATTTAATGAAGTCAATGAAGTAACAGCCAATTTCAAAACATGGCTAAGAACCAATAAGCTTAGCGTGAATGCTGGACTTTTATTGTTTGTCTCCCCTATCTTTGCAAGAATGATGCTTAGAGAAATAGATAAATTTAAGGATCTTTCTCATCTGAAAGGCATACTGCTTGGCGATTCAAAATGACAGAAACAGAGTTAAATACAACAAACAAACTTTTTGCTGAAAAAGGACTGAATGTACCTATATGCAACGGCTACGGACAAAATGAAATGGCAGGAGCAGTTGCTCTTAATACAATACAGCACAATAAAAACGGAAGTGCCGGTTTTCCTACTTATGGTACAGATATACGTATTGTTGACAGAAATACGCTAAAAGATGTGCCGTTTAATACATCTGGTCTGATTTTAGAAAAAAGTGACAGTAGATTTCTTTATTATATGAATATGCCCGAAAAGACAAAACGCTCAACAATTATTTTGTCGGATGGCTCAGAGTGGTATGATTCAACAGATATCGGCTATATGGATGAGGATGGGTTTTTATTCATTACAGGACGCACTACACGTGTTATTATTAAAATAGACCATAAGGTTTCTTTAGATGTTATAGAAACCAAAATAAAAATGGCAGAGCCCGTTCAGGATGCCGCCGCTGTTTCCTGCGCTCTTGATGACAAAGTAGTTGTATTTTTAAAATTAAAATAAGATTATTCTCCTGACAAATTAAAATCCCCTCTGGATAGCAACACTATAGGACTATCATTTTTTGAGAAACCTGATCATATAGAAATTCTCAATGAACTCCCCTATATGAATAACGGTAAAATAGATTACTTACAACTCGAAAAAATAGCAAATAAATTAAGTTAAAAGATAGAAAATATAAATCTATTTTGTTGTAAATTTTAATCTACAGTAAAAAATGATTAAATCATTGTATCTGTACTGGGGCATAAAATAAAGAACCTCGTATTTCTGACCCTTGTACATAAAGTACATATCATTCCGAGGTTCTTTAATTGCGCCCATTTTTACGGTTATTTTGTGTGTTACGTCTGCCCTGACGGATTGCCCGTCAATGGCTTCTTCCTTTCCTCTTATGGGAGTTATTTCTCCCCAGATGTACGAGTTTCTTCTATAATAAGTATGTACATTCTCCAAACTCGGTTTTACTCTCCTCTTTGGTGTAGACTTCAATTCTGTGTCTCAGACGTTCCAATATATTTGCACCCACTAAAACACACCCTCCCTCAGAGGAAATAGGAGAGAACGGAGAGTAAGTGTAAGCTCGTGATGGTCGGCTTCTTCCCTGTGTTCGTAGAGATAGCCAAGGGTGTAAAGTACAGCTGTATTGCTTAAGCCCGATTTGAAGAATTCCTCCTTTGTGCTGCACCTTGAAACATCGGTGCAAAGGCGGACTGCCGTGTTAAGGAGTGTTTCGATTAAACCGTCATCATCTTCGTTGTCAATTCGGAGATAATTTCTCGCTTCTTCCACAGTTAC
>CANQXR010000064.1 GCA_947627855.1 uncultured Clostridia bacterium | reverse complement strand
GTACAAACGAATAAGTAAGAGAAGATTGATGTTCAGGGCTGCCCTTGAACCTACTCTTTTCCTTGACATTCTTTTTGCCCCAACGTCTGTTGTTCCTCAAAAGTAAATGCTGTTTCCGTGGGTCTTTTTCGGTTAACTGTTGCCAAGAAGCTCTTCTTGTGTTATTATTATTTTGTTCCGTTTAGATCATCTCCTATTATTATTTTGTGGCAATTAGATTTTAACTCGTTTTGATCCTAAATGGAACTTCTTTTTGCGTCAATTTATTTTACAACTTACTAAATTGTAATTTCCCGCGTCCCGGTTTTGTATCAGGGAAGAATTGAAAAAGGTAAATATTTTTTGCCGACAGAGTTTATTAATCTTTATGAATTTGCTGATTCTGTGAGGAAACACTGGTCTATTGAAAATCAACTGCACTTTATATTGTTATCAATAGTAAAAAAGTGTTGAAGTGCTTAAAATAAAGGGGTATAATTAAGGAAATAAAAATATATTTCGGGAGGTTATAATATGGCTGAAGTCGGAAGAGTCGTGAGTGTTGACGGCGAATATGTTGAGCTTATTCTGAAAAGAAAAGAAGCCTGCGGCAAGTGCCGTGCCTGTTCGGCAGGACTTACGGAGAAGGAAATGAATATGAGAGCCAGAAACCTGTGCGGAGCCAAGGTGGGAGATAATGTGGAGGTTTTTATAGAACAGGCCAATTTTATGAGGGCGGTTCTTATAATGTACGGAATACCCTTTATATTCTTTATGGCGGGAATATTTGCGGGATATTACGGAGCAATATATTTCAATATAGGAAACGAGGTTCTTATATCCGTAGGGCTGGGGCTTGCCCTTACGCTGATTTCATTTTTCCTTATACATCTGAATGAAAAAAACTGGAGCAGCGGCCGCTTTCTGCCTATGGCTACACGCATATCGCAGGAGGACAAGGCTGAGTAAAATACCATATACTTTCGGGGAACACGCAGTTTGTGTTCCCTTTTTGTATATCACGTGAATCTAATTTTGAAATATTTTTGCAACACAAGAAGTTTTATTTTATATGTTGAAAATTCTCATTTACGTCCGTAATCGTATATAAATCTGTGACCTGTGTCAATGACTTTAATCAGGCAAATATTACGGCTTCGTTACAAAATCAGATTCACGTGTTTTGTATATTTTTTTGTATTGACAATATATGCGGCAGGTGGTATCATTAATTGAAACAAGATAAAGACTTATCAAGAGAGGCGGAGGGAAATGGCCCTGTGAAACCCGGCAACCGGCCTGTTTTTAAAAAACGGTACGGTGCTAATTCCATCGGTTTATTCCGAAAGATGAGCATAAGAATAAGCCGGACGGCGGTTTTTTTATTTCCTTCCTTAATAAATATTTAAGGAGGTTTTTTTATGAGAAAAATATTTACCTCAGAATCTGTTACGGAGGGACATCCGGATAAGCTTTGCGACAGAATATCCGACTCCGTGCTTGACGCTGTTCTTTCCCAAGACCCTATGGGCAGAGTTGCCTGCGAGGTTTTTGCAACAACGGGACTTGTCTGCATTTCGGGAGAAATTTCGTCAAAGGCTGTTATAAACGCCGAAAAGCTTGCAAGAAAGGCAATAGACGAGGTAGGCTATAACAACAGCGAGTACGGCTTTGATGCAAACACCTGCGGAATAATAACAGCCCTCAAGGAGCAGTCCCCCGACATCGCCATGGGCGTAGACTCAGATGACGAGCTTGAAACAGGCGCAGGAGACCAAGGGCTTATGTTCGGCTATGCCTGCAATGAAACTCCGGAGCTTATGCCCTTGCCCATAAGCCTTGCAAACAGGCTCACAAGAAGGCTTGCCGATGTAAGGAAAAACGGAATTCTTGACTATCTTCGTCCCGACGGCAAGGCGCAGGTAAGTGTTATTTATGAGGACGGCATACCTGTGGGGCTTGATACGGTGGTAATATCAAGTCAGCATTCCCCCCAAATAAGCAACGGACAGTTAAGAGCCGACATAAAGAGAGAGGTCATAGAGGCGGTTATTCCCAAGGAGCTTATTTCGGACAAAACAAAGATACTTATAAATCCCACGGGCAGATTTGTAATAGGCGGTCCCATGGGTGACTGCGGTCTTACGGGACGCAAAATTATAGTTGATACATACGGCGGCTATGCACGTCACGGCGGCGGCGCTTTTTCGGGAAAAGACCCCACAAAGGTGGACCGTTCGGCTTCATATGCGGCAAGATATGTGGCTAAGAATATAGTTGCAAGCGGCATTGCCGACAAATGTGAAATTCAGCTTTCCTACGCCATAGGAGTGGCTGAGCCTACTTCTGTTGCCGTTGATACCTTCGGAACGGGAAAGGCTCCCGATGATGAAATACAGAAAATTGCCGAGAGCGTTTTCGACCTCCGCCCCGGCTCCATAATAAGAATGCTTGATTTAAGACGTCCCATATATACTCCCACCTCGGCCTACGGTCATTTCGGCAGAACGGACTTAGACCTGCCGTGGGAAAGAACAGACAGAACAGAAGCCTTTAAAAAGCTTTGCAGATAAAAGCAAGACCGATGCGCACTGCATCGGTCCTTTTTTTACATAAGGGGAGCGAAAACATTCAGAACCGAGCGCAGTATCCTCAGAGGGAATGCCGCCGTGGGGTTTGTCTGTTCCTCGCTTTTTTCCATTATTTCAATATGGTCCTTCTTCACATTCAGAATTTCGGGGTCGTTGTATAATATAACGCCGTTTTCAAAGTGGAGATAAAGACTTCTGTAATCCATATTTATACTTCCGAGAACGCCTATTGTATCATCGGAAATTATGCTTTTTGCATGGAGAAAGCCGGGCGTATATTCATAGACCCTTACGCCGTTTTTTATAAGCTGGGCATAGTTTCCTCTTGTTACCTGAAATACCACCTTTTTATCGGGTATGTGAGGCGTCATGACCCTTACGTCAACCCCTCTCTTTGCCGCCATTATAAGCGCCCCCGAAAGACGGTTGTCAAGAATAAGGTAGGGAGTGGTTATATAGACATACCTGTCGGCGTTGTCTATTATATTTGTGAATATATTGTGGGAAAGAACCTCATCGTCAAGGGGACTGTCGGAAAAGGGTATAAGATAGCCCCTGTTTTCCTTGGGCGGCTCTGTTTTTGCCTTGTAGTCATAGGGATTTATATTCTTCTGTTTTGTTGCATATATCCAGTGGGTAAGGAATATGTTTGTATAGCTCCATACCGCTTCACCTCTGAACATATAGCCATAATCCTTCCAGTGTCCGAAGCGCTCTTTGGCGTTTATATATTCATCTCCGAAGTTTATGCCGCCGGTAAAGGCTGTTTTTCCGTCTATTATACATATTTTGCAGTGGTTGCGGTTGTTGTATATAAGGCTGAACATAATTTTTATGGGGTTGAACGCCGTTGACTCAATTCCGTATTCCCTCAGCATTTTGGGATATTTTCGGGAGAGGGTGAAAAAGCAGCCGAAATCATCGTAAAGTATTTTGACCTCTACTCCCGAAGCCGATTTTTCTCTGAGTATATCGAGAACACTGCTCCACATTTTGCCCTCGTGTATTATAAAGCTTTCTATAAATATGAATTTTTCAGCCTTTTTAAGCTCTTCAAGAAGCTTTTCAAAATAAAGCTCTCCGACGGAAAAGAACTCCGAACAGGAATTTTCATATACGGGAAAACCGCCGCTTTTGCCGAAATATCTGCATATTCCGCCAAGATGAGAGCTTTCCTTTTTTATTTTGTCATATGCGGTGTTTTTGTCCCTGTCCGCCATAAGTATTTTTTTCGTGGTTTCGGCAGTACGGTTGAATCTTTTTCTGAGATAGCTTTTGGAATTTCCCCTTGCAAAGAAGAAATAGAATACGCTGCCAAGATATGGCACGAATATAATGACTATCAGCCATGCAATTTTAAAGGACGGCTCCATATTGTCGTTTATGATGTAAAGTATTACAATGGTATGGATAACGATTTCAATGGCGTAGAAATATACGGTAAGGTCCTTGAAGTAGAACAGCATAGCCGCAAATATTGCAAACTGAAACAGGAATGCAACCAGTACAAAGAATATACGGCTTGACAGGAAATTCAATATCCTGTAAAGCGTGTTCAATAAAAATTTCATTTTAACCCTCCTTTTACAACAGGCTTTACATAGCATTCAAAGGTTCTGTCCCATGGAAAGCTGCATTCCGATATGCCGGCATCGGTTATTTCAAACACACCCTCGGCAGTATCGTAGGTTTTGCCTGTAAAACAACGGGAAATATCGTTTTGTGCAAAAAGCTCCTCAAGCTTTCGGACGTTGTTTTCGTCATAATAGGGATAATATCCGTAAAGCTGTCTTTTTATGTAACAGTTGTACACACCGTCCTCAAGGGCGTGACCCATGAGCATTTCAAGATTTGCGCGTATAAAATCCGGCGTGTTGTTAATTTCCTTGTTAATTGAATATACTGCGGCGTTTGCCGTGCCAAGTCCTATGGCGTTTGCCGATGTGTTCCATGATGAATAGGCGGCAAGGCTGTGCAGACCGAAAGCCTCGTTTTTTTCCGACATTTCCTTCAGACTTTTAAAAAGCAGGTTTTTGCCGTACGCCGTTTCGTTTGTGGTATAAAGCTCTATCAGCGCAACACTGTTTCCCGAATCATAGGCTGTTTTCATATTTTCCGTAAATTTTGCAAAGCCTGTCGGGGAGTTGTAGTCAAACAGAAAAATATCCGTGCGGACTCTGCTTTTCCGCTCTCCCACCGAAACAAAATTTACGGCGGCTTCGGAAAGCTCATAGGGACTTCGTGCATCAAATTTTGCCACACCCCCGCCTTCGGGAATATTTCTGCCCCGTATTAAAAGATTTGGCATAATGTTGGTTCTTTTAGCTAAATCTCTTGCATATATAAGCTGTGGAACCTCGTCCGTGCCGTATATTATATTTATTCTGTCGCCCTTGCCGTGACAGGCAAGCTCAAGCTGTTGTTTGCCGTATATGGTTTTTGCCTTTCCGAAAAGTATATTCTGCATATAATTGAGGGCAAAGCTGTACTTGACCTCGTCCTGCGTAAGCTCCTCGTCCTTCAGAAGCTCTATAAAATCCGGAAGCTGAAAATCGTCTACGGAAATTATAATTTCAAAGTCGTGCTTTTCGGAAAGCTCCATTACCTTGCCCGCAAAAAAAGCAAGCTCGGAATAGGGCAGGCGGTAGTTTTTGAGATAGACCTTGTAAGGGTCTTTATTTTCATAGCTGTTTTCAAAATAGTTCAGAAAAGCCTTTTCCCATGAGGAAATTTCACCCATTGCCTCGTGATTTTTGACATATGCCCATTCAAGGAGAAGCTGAGAAGCCCCCACATGGGCATGGCTTTTCGCTATTTCGCTTTTCAGGGGCGAATCACGGTTTTCCTTCAGATAAAATGAGCCTAAACCCTCATATACCCTGTCGTCTGTCCATATGCTGCCAAGACGGGTTTCGGGTAAGGTTCTCGGCATAGGTATGTTGATGTAATAATTCGGCTGTGGGAAGTCTGTCATAAGCCTGTCAAGGTCGGCGGCTGCCGCCATAACATCGGTGTAGCCCGAAGCCGTTCTGCTGCCCACCAGACCTCCCGTAAGATATGAGGTCGTATTTATTATGAATGTAGAGTCGGGGGAGTTGTTTTTACCTGCCATTTCATAAATCTGAGAACGGACAGAGGGACTGCTGCCTGTGTGGTCGGTTTCGGTTCTGCCCGAAAAATAGTCAAGACTGTCCTTTGTTACACAGGTAAAGCTGTCGCCGGAAATGTGCGCAAGCCTTTCAAGATATTCAACCGACACAGGCCTGCCGTCTATGGGAGCTGTGAAAATTTCCCCACCAAAGCAGTGTGAGGTCATAATAAAAACAAATATAAATGACATTATCGTTTTTTTCATAATACCTCCAAAACAAAAAGAGATTGTAAAGACAATCCCACAAAACATAATCGAAGCGACAGGATTTGAACCTGCGGCCTCTGCGTCCCGAACGCAGCGCTCTACCAAACTGAGCCACGCTTCGTTTTACAGTATTAAATTATGCCACATATCTGAAGGATTGTCAAGTTTAAATAGCGCTGTTTCCGAAATTAATTCCCTTGTCCTTTATGGCCGCCTTTATATTAAATTCGGTTTTTCCCACAATTTCAATATAATTTTCACTTTCAAGCATTTCAAGCGCCCTTATGATTTTGTCGGCGTCCTTGTTGTTTTTGAGCTTAAAGCCAAGACTGTCGCCGCCGCAGACATATGACTGATAAATTCTTTCAAGAACAGATTCCTCAAACTTATTCATAGACCCTCCATGTTGTTTGACATAACAACTCACAGTTCCCTCTCTGAATATTATATAACATAACCATTCATTTTGCAATATTTTTTTGCCGGTTTGCCGACAAGTCCCACAGCAAATAGCCAATCACCTGCTGTACTGCACTGTACAGACAAAAATTTGGTAATGCATACTTGAAAAAAGATCGTGAGTGTAGTATACTACAATTTATACTGAGGGGGTGGATCCTTATGGAAAAAGAAAAAGCTGTTGTTATTAAAAATTTGTATAAATCCTACGGCGAAGGTGCGAATAAGATTGAAGCCCTGAAAAATATCAATATAGAAATAAATAAGGGTGAAATCTATGGCATAATAGGGCTTTCCGGTGCGGGCAAAAGCTCTCTTGTAAGGTGCATAAATCTTCTTGAAACACCTGACAGCGGCAGTGTAATAATAAAGGGCAAGGACATTACAAAAATAAGTATGTCGGAGCTTCGCAAAGAAAGAAAGAATATAGGTATGATTTTCCAGCATTTCAATCTGCTTATGAATTCCACAGTATATGACAACATTGCTTTTCCTCTCAGACTGGTCAGGACGCCAAAGGAAGACATTGAAAAAAGAGTGACGGAGCTTTTGGAAATAGTGGGATTGTCAGACAAAAGAAATGTTTATCCGGCGCAGCTTTCCGGCGGACAAAAGCAGAGGGTGGGCATAGCCCGTGCCATTGCGACAAATCCCGACATAATTATGTGCGATGAAGCCACAAGCGCCCTTGACCCCGAAACAACAAAATCCATACTGGAGCTTATAAAGGAAATCAACCGCAGACTGAAGGTCACCGTTATTGTCATAACCCATGAAATGGAAGTAATAAAGGCAATATGCGACAGAGTAACTATGCTTGAAGAGGGCAGAGTAGTTGAAAGCGGCGGCATAACGGACATATATATAGAGCCGAAAACCGAAACGGCAAAAAAATTTTTCAAAGCGATAGATACTAAGCTTGACAACAAGGTTTACAAAAAGGCGCTTGAAGAACCGGGAAGAGTTATAAAGGCGGTTTTTAAAGGAGAAAGCTCCACCGACCCTTATATAAGCAATATGATAAAGAGGTTTGACGTTGAAGCCGCCATACTTCTGGGAAACATTCAGAGTATGGAAAATATGCTTGTGGGTACTCTTGTTCTGAGGATAAACGGCAAAGACACAGAGGGCGCCATAAACTATCTGAGGGAGAATGATATTTTAGTGGAGGTGCTCAAATGAAAGAATTCATAAACGAAAGCCTTAAAAACCCCGAATATTGGAGGGAGATATACAGAATAATAGCTCCCGGGCTTATAAATACACTGTATATGGTGTTTTTTTCAAGTCTTATTTCCGTAATAGTCGGTTCTGTTGTGGGAATACTTCTGTATATTACAAAAAAGGACAACCTTTTGCCGAACCCGTTCATAAACAGTGTAATGGGTACGATTGTCAATATAGGCAGGTCTGTTCCCTTTGTAATACTTATGATAGCTGTTTTCCCGCTGGCAAGGTTTATAGTGGGAACAAGCATAGGCTCCACGGCGTCCATAGTGCCCCTTACTGTTGCCGCAATACCCTTTGTGGCACGAATGACGGAAACATCTCTTAACGAGCTTGACAAGGGAGTTATAGAAGCCTCCGTTTCCATGGGCGCAAACGAAGCCGAAATCATAACAAAGGTTATGCTCCCGGAGGCTGCTCCTTCAATTGTTTCGGGCATAACGATTACCATAATAAACATAATCGGCTATTCCGCTATGGCAGGCACAATAGGCGGAGGCGGACTGGGTGATGTGAGCGTACGCTATGGCTATCAGCGCTCACGCACGGACATACTTATATACAGCGTAATTATAATGATAATTATGGTTCAGATAATACAATGCATCGGCAACTTTATTTCAAAGAGGCTCGATAAACGATAAGGCAATTCATTTGCAAAAATTTTATATAAATAAAGGAGAGTGTATACACTATGAAAAGAAAACTCGGTTTAGTGGCTTTGTTCCTGTCGGCAGCCCTTGCTTTTACTGCCTGCGGCTCATCAGGCGGAAACGGGGAGGAGGTTGTTCTCAAGGTGGGAGCAACTGCTGTGCCCCATGCGGAAATACTTAATGTAGTCAAGGACGACCTTGCTGCGGAGGGAGTAAACCTTGAGGTTGTGGAATTTTCAGATTATTCCCTTATAAACAAGGCTCTTGTGGAAGGCGAAATAGACGCAAACTTTTTCCAGCATAAGCCATACCTCGATGAGTTCAATGCTGAAAGCGGAGAAAATCTTGTTTCGGCAGGCGGCATTCATATTGAGCCGATGGGAATATATTCATCTTCAATATCCTCCCTTGACGAGCTTAAGGAGGGCGATAAGGTGGGTGTTCCCAATGACGCTACAAATGAGGGCAGAGCGCTCCTTCTTCTTCAGAGCGAAGGACTTATAACCCTTGCCACCGACTCGCTTGACCAGACTCCCGAAGATATCACGGAAAACAGCCTGAATCTTGAATTTGTGGAGCTTGCGGCAGAACAGCTTGCCAGAACATTAAGCGAAACCACCATTTCCGTAATAAATACAAACTATGCCCTTGAAGGCGGACTTTCTCCCTTGGAGGACTCAATAGCAATGGAAGCCGGAGATTCGCCTTATGTAAACATAGTTGCCGTAAGAGCCGAGGACGCTGACAACGAAGCTGTCACCAAGCTTGTTGAAGCACTTCAGTCAGATAAGGTAAGAGATTATATAAACGAATCATACAACGGCGCTGTTGTTCCTGTATTCTGAAACAGCCCCAAAGCAGCCAGAAGGACGTACCCTATTGAGGTGCGTCCTTTTTATATTTTCCGTCAGAAATTGTTGTCAGGACATCGCCCGACCGAATGACATATTTTTTTCAAATATATGATATACGACAAAGGAAAGCGCTACGGTGAGTATATCGGCGGTGAACTGCGACCATACTATGCCATACATACCCAAAAAATAATTCAGTATGAAAAGCATAGGTATGTTGAAAACCGCCCATCTTGTTACACCGAGGAAGAGAGCCGTTCCGCCCTTGCCGAATGCCTGGAACAGATATACCATATGGAAGCTCAGAAACATAAGGGGCGTGGCAAGACACCGTATTCTGAGGAAGTTGGTTCCGTAGGCGACAGTGGCTCCATCGGGAATAAATATGTGCATTATGCCGCCGGCGCATATTTCGTACATCGCAACGGAGCAAAGCGCTATAAAAAGTCCCGTAAGGCGTGAAGTCCTCATAAATGACTTCATTCTTTTAAAGTTTCCCGAAGCGTAGTTATATGCTACAAGGGGCATCATGCCCTGACAAAGACCTATGCCTATATTGAGGGGCAGACGCTCTGCCTTTAAAACTATTCCCACAGCGGCAAGGGCTATATCGCCATAGCTTACCATAAGCTTGTCTATAACAATATAGTCTATGTCAAAAAGAAGGGTTGCTATTGCCGATGGTATGCCAACGCCGAAAACCGACAGTATGCTTGAAACGGAGGGCATACCGTCTTTCGGCAAAAACCTTATGACGGTGGTTTTTCTTCTTCTGTATATGACAACAAAAAAATATATGCAGGACAGTATGTTTGAAAGCATCGTGGCGGTTCCTGCGCCTATTATTTCCATGCCCGATGGAAAAATAACGAACATAAACAGGGGGTCAAGCCCTATATTTATAAGTCCTCCCATAGATATGCCAAAGCCTGCCTCACGGGAACAGCCCGTACTGCGCAGAAGAGTTGCCATTGTACCCGAAAGAACAGTGGGAATACCTCCCATGACTATAACGCAGGTCATATACTGCTTTGCAAATAAATATGTGTCTGCGCCCGCGCCCAGAAGTCTGAGCAGAGGATTTATAAAAATACATACGGAAACGGAAAAGAAAGCGGAAACCACAATGGCTATGTAAATGCAGAAGGTGCTTACCCTTTTCGCCTCCGTTTCGCTGCCTCTTCCCAAAAGCCGTGATATGAGAGCGCCTCCTCCTGCGCCTGCAAGACCTGCAAGGGAAACGGTTATATTGAATATGGGAAGTATGAGAGATACGCCTGCCACCTTGTAGGGGTCGTTTGTACGCCCTATAAAGAAGGTATCCGCAAGATTATATATAAGCACAAT
This sequence comes from uncultured Clostridia bacterium, assembly GCA_947627855.1. Classification (GTDB taxonomy): domain Bacteria; phylum Bacillota; class Clostridia; order Lachnospirales; family CAG-274; genus JAJQCI01. Next base: position 437 of record CANQXR010000064.1, on the reverse strand, counting down.
AAGCTGGCTCATTATGGTAGGTATCGCCATCGCCGCAAGAGCCGAGCCTATGGACATATTCTCAAATATTTCCTTCGTGTCGTCTTTATGTCTGTTTTTGAATAAAAATGCTTTAACCACAAAAATTACTCCCTGTTTTTATTCTATGCCCGACCGCAAAATGCCATTTTGTTTTGAGCATATTCTATTCTATCACACCTTTAGATAAAAAGCAATTTTTTATGTATAAAATACAATTTTGCCCTATTTTCGACAATTGACGGCGGCTGCGGCGCAATTAGTCAACACAGTCCCGACAAGGGCATAAAATTATGTGTATCACGTGAATCTAATTTTGAAATATAATTGTAACATAAATGAAAATGAAGATATGTTATAATCACAAAGAGGTGGTATAATATGTCAAGTTTTGAGAAATTACAAGTAATAATTAAAGA
>CANQXR010000063.1 GCA_947627855.1 uncultured Clostridia bacterium | reverse complement strand
GGGCGAAGGGGCAAAAGCAAGGAGCAGGACGCGTCCTGCTCCTTGCTTTTGCCCCTTCGCCCCGCCCCCGCAGCCGGCAGATAATACAAGGAGGTGTTGATTTGGGATATGTTGAAATTTTTCTGATAGCAGTTAGTCTTGCAATAGACGCTTTTGCCGTGTCTGTTACAAACGGGCTTGCGCTGGGCAAGCCAAAAATAAAACACGGGCTTATACATGGCGGCTATTTCGGCTTTTTTCAGTTTATGATGCCCCTTATAGGTTATCTCGGGGCAAATGTTTTCCGTGGCAGCATAGAATCCGTCGACCATTGGATAGCCTTTATACTCCTTGCTCTTATAGGCGGAAATATGATAAAGGAATCCTTCGGGGCACAGGAGGGAGAGGAAAGCGTTGCGGAGGACAAAATGCTTGCGCCTCCCCATATGGTGATGCTTGCAGTCGCAACGAGCATAGACGCCCTTGCCGTGGGTATAAGCTTCGCAATGGCGCAGCTTGAAATGAGCATACTTACAGCCTGCATAATAATAGGCATAGTATCCTTTGTGCTGCCCTTCTGCGGTGTCTATATAGGCAGGTTTATAGGCGGTATGTTCAGAAAATATGCCGCAAGAACCGGCGGCTTTGTACTTATAGGAATAGGCATCAAAATACTTATAGAACATCTGGCTTTGTTTTAAAGGAGAGATTTATGAACGGCATAACCTTCAGAGCCGGCGCAAAGGGCGACGGCGAAATTATTTTTAATCTTATAAAGGGTCTTGCGGAATATGAAAATATGACAAGTGACGTTACGGCGACAAAGGAGCTTTTCGAAAAAAATCTTTTCGGCGACAATAAGGCTGAGGTCATATTTGCCGTATATGAGGGAAAGGAAATAGGCTATGCCCTGTTTTTCCATAATTTTTCAACCTTTCTGGGAAAAGCGGGCATATACCTTGAGGATTTGTACATACACCCCGATTTCAGAGGCAGGGGGTTCGGAAAGGCTATGTTCCGGAAAGTGGCTGAAACTGCCGTTGAACGTGACTGCGGCAGACTTGAATGGTCGTGCCTTGACTGGAACAAACCAAGCATAGATTTTTACATTTCAATGGGCGCGGTTCCCATGAGTGAATGGACGGCATACAGGCTTGACGAAAAAGCCCTTAAAAATGTCATTAAAAAATAAAATAGCTATTGAAATTGCTGCGGCTATGATATATAATATGACCATGGATTCTTTCGGAGGGTCCTATCTTCGGGGAAAGGTGAAATTCCTTATCGGCGGTAAAGCCCGCCTGCCCTTTTATGGGCTGATTCGGTGAAATTCCGAAGCCGACGGTTAAAGTCCGGATGAGAGAGGATATAGCTTGCTTTGGCATATTTTTATTTTGGTGCGCATTTATCCCCGACAGATTTTTTTATCTGTCGGTTTTTTTATGGAAGTGAACAAATATGAACAATCATGAATTTTTTATGAGAAGAGCCATAGAGCTTGCTCTTATGGGAAAAGGACGGGTAAGTCCCAACCCGATGGTGGGGGCTGTTATAGTAAAGGACGGCAGGATAATAGCCGAGGGCTGTCACAGAGAATATGGCGGACTTCATGCCGAAAGGGACGCTTTTTCAAGGCTCAGGGAACCATGCGGCGGCGCAGACCTTTATGTTACACTGGAGCCCTGCGCCCACGTAGGCAAACAGCCGCCCTGCACCGAAGCCATTATAAGCCACGGCATAAAACGTGTGTTTGTAGGCTCAGACGACCCCAACCCCCTTGTGAACGGCAAGGGAAACGCCATACTGAGAGAGCATGGCATAGAGGTGAAAACAGGCATTCTGAAAGATGAGTGCGACAGCATAAACCGTCCGTTCTTTCATTACATACAGACAGGAACTCCCTATATAGTATGCAAATACGCAATGACTGCCGACGGAAAAATCGCTGCTGTCGGCGGCGATTCAAAATGGATAAGCTGTGACAAATCAAGGCGGCTTGTACATGAAATGAGGGCGGAATATAAGGGCATAATGGTGGGAATAAACACCGTACTTGCCGACGACCCTATGCTCAACTGCCGTATACCCGACTGTCCCAGTCCCATAAGGATAATCTGTGACACACAGCTGCGACTGCCCCCTGACAGCAAAATTGCAAAAACGGCTTCCGAATACAGAACAATTATAGCAACCGCATCAGAGGACTATGAAAAAAGGCACGCCCTTGAAAAAATGGGTGTCGAAATTCTTGACGTAAGCAAAAAGGACGGTCATCTGAATCTGACGGAGCTGTCACGCAGTCTGGGAAAGCTCAGAATAGACGGCATTCTTGCGGAGGGCGGCGCAGAGCTTAATTTTTCCCTTCTGAAAGAGGGGCTTTGCCGCAGACTTTACGTATTTATCGCTCCGAAGATAGTCGGCGGGCAAACGGCAAAAACCCCTGTGGGCGGTGTCGGCATAGACAGGCTCGATAACTGCATAAGGCTGTCGGCTCCACGTATAAGCAATATAGGGGACGACATACTTTTGGATTATGAGGTGATATGATGTTTACCGGACTTATCGAGGAAATAGGCATAGTTGTTTCAATAACCGCCGGAAAAAGCTCCGCAAGAATACGAATAGAGGCTCACAGAGTGACCGAGGGAACAAAAACAGGCGACAGCATCGCCGTAAACGGGCTGTGTCTTACGGCGGTTATTACAGGGGAGGACTTCTTTGAAGCCGACATAATGGCGGAAAGCCTGCGGCGCAGCTCCCTTGGCAGACTGAGAGCTGGCAGCAGTGTAAATCTTGAACGTGCCATGCCCGCAAACGGCAGATTCGGCGGTCATATAGTTTCGGGGCACATTGACGGCACGGGGGAAATAATCGGCGTATCAAAGGATGGAATAGCTACTGTGGTGGAAATAAGCGCCGCCCCGTCCCTTATGTATTATATAGTTGAAAAAGGCTCCATAGCCATAGACGGCATAAGCCTTACGGTTATGGACACCGGCAGAACCTCGTTCAGAGTCGGTGTAATACCCCATACGGGAAGTGAAACGACCCTTACTTCACTTGGTCCCGGAGATATTGTAAATCTCGAAACCGATATTATAGCTAAATATACCGAAAAATTTCTTAACAATAAAAAGCCTGCCGCAGAAAATGAGCTTACACTTGAATTTCTTGCGGAAAACGGCTTCTGACGGAGGGCAAATTATGGAATTTATCAAAAACACTGTGGAAGAAGCAATAGAGGACATCAGACACGGAAAAATGATAGTTACCGTAGACGATGAGGACAGGGAAAACGAGGGGGACGTTATTATTGCGGCGGAATTTGCCGACACAGAAGCTGTCAATTTTATGGCGACCTACGCAAGAGGGCTTATATGTATGCCTATGACGGCGGAATATACAAACAGGCTGAAGCTCAAGCCTATGGTGGAGCATAACACCGACAACCACGAAACAGCCTTTACCGTTTCTATCGACCATATTGACACTACAACGGGCATATCCGCCTATGAGCGTTCCCTTACGGCTATGAAGGTTGTGGACGAAAGCTCCCGCCCCGGAGATTTCAGGCGTCCGGGACATATGTTCCCTCTCGAAGCGAGAGAAGGCGGAGTTTTGAAGCGTGTCGGACATACGGAAGCAACAGTCGACCTTTGCCGCCTTGCAGGACTTAAGGGCGTGGGACTTTGCTGTGAAATAATGAAGGACGACGGCACAATGGCAAGACGGGACGACCTTGTGGAATTTGCCGCAAAACACAACCTCAAGCTTATAACCATCGCTGACCTTGTGGCTTACAGAATACAGAGGGAAAAGCTTGTGGAATGTGTGGCAAAGGCAAACATGCCTACTCACTTCGGCGAATTTACTATATACGGCTATGTAAACAAGCTTAACGGAGAACATCACGTTGCTCTGGTAAAGGGAGATGTGGCAGACGGAAAGCCTGTTCTTTGCAGGGTGCATTCCGAATGTCTTACAGGCGATGCCTTGGGAAGCTGCCGCTGCGACTGCGGTCAGCAGTACAGGGCGGCAATGAAGAAAATCGCCGAAGAGGGAAGAGGAGTTCTTGTATATATGCGTCAGGAGGGCAGAGGCATAGGGCTTATAAACAAGCTGAGAGCCTATGAGCTTCAGGACAGAGGGCTTGACACGGTTGAAGCAAATCTGGCGCTTGGCTTTCCCGAGGACCTGAGAGATTATGGCATAGGGGCGCAGATTCTTGTGGATTTAGGAGTGAAAAAACTGCGTCTTATGACAAACAATCCCAAAAAAATAACGGGGCTGTCGGGCTATGGCATTGAAATTGCCGAAAGAGTGCCTATACAGATAACCCCCAACGAAAACGATGAATTCTATCTTAAAACCAAAAAGGAAAAAATGGGTCATTATCTTGACATTTAAAAGGAGGAAAACAAAATGAAAATATATGAGGGCAAGCTTGTTGCAGACGGAATAAAGGTGGGCATAGTATGCTCAAGATTCAACGAATTTATAGTGTCAAAGCTTCTTGACGGGGCTTTGGACGGGCTTAAAAGGCACAATGTAAACGACGACGACATAGCCGTAGCGTGGACACCCGGCGCATTCGAGCTTCCGCTTATTGCAAAGAAAATGGCGGAATGCGGAAAATATGACGCTGTTATCTGTCTTGGTGCAGTTATAAGAGGAGCCACAAGCCACTATGACCTCGTCTGCGCAGAAGCCTCAAAGGGTATTGCCCAGACCTCACTCAGAACGGGAGTACCCGTGCTTTTTGGCATAGTAACAACCGACACTATACAACAGGCTGTGGAAAGAGCAGGTACCAAAGCAGGAAACAAGGGCTATGACTGCGCCCTCTCCGCTCTTGAAATGGTCAATCTTATAAAAGCTCTTGAATGCTGATCAAACAATCGGGAGGGTGCGGTAAAGCCGTTCCCTCCCGTTTATCTGCTGAGAAGTTCTGTAATCTTGTATTAAAGTGTTGAAAAAAAAAGATTATTGTGTTATTATAGTGTGGTGAAAAAAAGCAGGAAAATAAGTAAAGAGGTAAGGCATATGAATAAAATGAAGGTTGGAATAGACATAGGCTCAACGACTATAAAAATAGCCTGTCTTGACGAAAACAACAATCTTATATACGGAGATTACAGAAGACATCTTTCAAATATTCAGCAGACGCTTCTGACGCTTTTGGAGGACGCAGCGAAAAACTGCCCCGAAAGTGGATTTTCCGCTATGATAACAGGCTCCGGAGGTCTGTCCATAGGAAGCTGGATAGGCATTCCCTTCATACAGGAGGTCGTGGCTGTTGCATCGGCTATCGAAGAAAAGGCAAAGGGAACGGACGTTGCCATAGAAATAGGCGGTGAGGACGCAAAAATAATATACTTCACCGGAGGAATAGAGCAGAGAATGAACGGCATATGCGCCGGCGGCACAGGCTCTTTTATAGACCAGATGGCAACCCTCCTTCAGACAGATGCACAGGGGCTTAACGAATATGCAAAATCATATAAGGTTATTTATCCCATAGCAGCCCGCTGCGGAGTATTTGCAAAGTCAGACATACAGCCCCTTATAAACGAGGGCGCAAGCAAGCCCGATTTGGCTGTTTCCATTTTTCAGGCAGTTGTCGCTCAGACTATAAGCGGACTTGCCTGCGGAAAGCCCATAAAGGGCAAGGTGGCATTTCTTGGAGGGCCTCTCCACTTCCTTACAGAGCTTAAGGCACGTTTCATAGATGTGCTGGGGCTTGGAGAGGGAGATGTGATAGAAGCCGAAAATTCCCATCTTTTTGCCGCCGTAGGCTCTGCTCTGAATGCAGGTGAGGACAACACATTTACATTCGATAAGCTAATAGCCAATTTAAAGGGCGAAAAACACCTTTCAATGGAAATAAACCGGCTCGAACCTCTCTTTTCATCGGAAGAGGAATACGAAAGGTTTGAAAAAAGACACGCAAAGGCTGTTGTCGCAAAGGGCGATATAAAGGAATATAAGGGAAAAACTGTTTTTCTCGGCATAGACTCCGGCTCTACGACCTCCAAGCTTGCCGTTATAGGTGAGGACGGAACGCTTCTCTATTCCTATTATGCAGGAAACGAGGGCGCACCGCTTCAGGTGGTTATGAAGGCTCTCGGCGAAATATACGAAATTCTTCCGGAGGGCGTCAGAATAGGCAAATCCTGTGTTACGGGCTATGGCGAGGGGCTTATAAAGGCGGCTCTCTCCCTTGACCTCGGCGAAATAGAAACCGTGGCTCACTATAAAGCGGCGGCATTTTTCAATCCCAACGTGGATTTCATACTTGATATCGGCGGACAGGATATGAAGTGCATAAGAATAAAGGACAACGTAATAGATTCGGTTTTGCTGAATGAGGCTTGCTCCGCAGGCTGCGGCTCTTTTATAGAAACATTCGCAAAAAGCCTTTCCCTTGGAGTTGAGGACTTTGCAAAGGTGGCTCTCTACGCAAAAAGCCCCATTGACCTTGGCTCAAGGTGTACCGTATTTATGAATTCGAGAGTAAAGCAGGCGCAGAAGGAGGGAGCGGAGGTTTCCGACATATCCGCAGGTCTTGCCTACTCCGTAATAAAGAATGCCCTGCAAAAGGTTATTAAAATAACAGACCCCTCAGAGCTTGGAAATGAAATAGTCGTTCAGGGCGGAACATTCTATAACAACGCAGTTCTTCGGTCGTTTGAGCTTATCTCCGAAAGAAACGCCACACGTCCCGATATAGCCGGCATAATGGGTGCTTTCGGGGCTGCCCTTATAGCTAAGGAAAAGTACAGCGAAAACGAAAATACAACCACTATATCTCCCGAAGCCTTGGAAAATTTTACGGTCACATCATCATTCACAAGATGTAAGGGCTGCAGCAACCACTGTCTGCTGACCATAAACAAATTCAGCGGAAACAGACGCTTCGTATCAGGCAACCGCTGCGAAAGAGGACTGGGACGGGACGTTTCCTCAAGCTGCGTTCCGAATCTGTTTGAATATAAATATGAAAGACTTTTCAGCTATATACCCCTGCCGGAAAACAGGGCGCCAAGGGGCGTTGTGGGCATACCGAGAGTTCTGAATATGTACGAGGACTATCCTTTCTGGTTCACATTCTTCACAAAGCTCGGATACAGCGTTATGCTTTCACCCAAATCAAACAGGGACATATATCAGCTTGGCATAGAGTCCATACCCTCCGAGTCGGCGTGCTATCCCGCAAAGCTTGTGCACGGACACGTTAAATACCTCATAGACGCAGGCTGCAAATTCATATTCTATCCCTGTGTTTCATATGAGCATAAGGAAATTGCCGATGCGGACAACTGCTATAACTGCCCCATCGTGACAAGCTATCCGGAAAACATAAAAAACAATATGGAAGAAATACAATCTCCCGACATAGTTTTTATGAATCCCTTTTTCAGTCTGAATGACAAGGCGTTTCTCATAAAAAGGCTCTGTGAGGAATTCCCCCATATTCCCTCAAAGGAAATCAAGGCGGCGGCAGAAGCGGCATGGCACGAACAGCTTTCATTCAGGGACGATATGCGGCGCAAGGGCGAGGAAACACTTAAGCTTCTTGAGGAAACAGGTATGTCAGGCATTGTTATTGCAGGCAGACCCTATCACACCGACCCCGAAATAAACCACGGCATACCCGAAATGGTCACAGCATACAACGTGGCAGTGCTTACGGAGGACAGCATAGCCCACTTAGGCGAAATACCCCGTCCCCTCAACGTAAGGGACCAGTGGGCATATCACTCACGACTTTACGGAGCAGCCTCTCTTGTGCGCACAAAGGACTATCTGGAGCTTGTGCAGCTCAATTCATTCGGCTGTGGTCTTGACGCAATAACGACCGATGAGGTTTCCGATATATTGAGGGCGGCAAGAAAAATCTACACTGTGCTTAAAATAGACGAAGTAAACAATCTCGGCTCCGCAAGAATAAGAATACGTTCCCTTCTTGCGGCAATAGAGGACAGGAAAAACAAGAATATAAACCCCATAAAGGCGGCTAAGGCGGCAGGACGTGTGATTTTTACAAAGGAAATGAGGAAAAACCACACCATACTTATGCCGCAGATGGCTCCCTATCATTTCAGACTTATAAAGCCTGCAATGAGAGCGGCAGGATATAACCTTGAGGTAATGCCCGCCATTGACAAAAAAGCAATAGATATAGGGCTGAAATATGTAAACAACGATGCCTGCTATCCTGCTCTTATAGTGGTCGGACAGCTTCTGGAGGCTCTGAATTCGGGCAAATATGACCCCGACAACACCACCCTTCTTATGAGCCAGACAGGGGGAGGCTGCAGAGCGTCAAATTATGTGGGCTTTATACGCCGCGCTCTCAAAAAAGCGGGATATCCACAGATACCCGTTGTAAGCGTTTCGGCACAGGGGCTTGAAAAGAACCCCGGCTTCAGCATATATAACTATAAAATGATAATATCCGTACTTCAGGCGTGTATCTACGGCGACCTTCTCACAAAGGTTCTGTATGCCACACGCCCCTACGAAAAGGAAAAAGGCGAGGCGGACAGACTTTACGAAAAATGGAACGCTGTATGCGAAAAGGCTGTTGTAAGCGCAAAAAGCAGCGAATTCAAAAGAAACTGCCGCAAAATCGTGGAGGAATTCGACGCAATTCCAAGAACGGGAGAGGTAAAGCCGAGGGTCGGTGTTGTAGGTGAAATTCTTGTCAAATTCCACCCCACAGCAAACAACGACATAGTAGGACTTCTTGAAAGCGAGGGAGCAGAGGCGGTTGTGCCCGACCTCCTGAATTTCTTCCTCTACGGACTTTACAACAACATTTTCAAGGAAAAATATCTCGGCTTCAGACACAGCACCACCGTTGTCACCTCTGTTGTCATAAAATTCATAGAAGCCGTAAGAAAGCCTATGCAGGACGCCTTGAAAAAGAGCAGACATTTTCAGCCCACGGCGGATATAGCAATTTTAGGCGAGCTTGCAGCGCCCATAGTATCTTTGGGAAATCAGACCGGCGAAGGCTGGTTTCTGACGGCGGAGCTGGTAGAGCTTATACACTCAGGCGTGCTTAACAATATATGCACACAGCCCTTTGCCTGTCTGCCCAATCATGTAACGGGAAAAGGCATTATAAAAGAGCTTAAACGCCAATATCCTCTGTCGAATATAGTTGCCATAGACTACGACCCCGGAGCAAGCGAAGTCAATCAGCTTAACCGTATAAAGCTTATGCTCTCCGTTGCAAATAAAAATCTCGACAACGCAAAATCAACCGCCTCCAATACAATATCCGCAGGCGCATCAGTAAGCCTGTAAGCCATACTTCCGCAAAAGGATATCACCTTAGTGAAAGTTGAACTTGGCAAAAAACAAATTGACAAATCAGAAATAAAAGTATATTATAAATGTATATATTTATAATACAAAAGGAGGAAATTTTATGAAAAAATTTTTAAGTCTTGCACTTGTTGCAGTAATGGCTGTTTCAGCCGCTGCCTGCGGAGGACCGGCAGAACAGGCTGCAACAGACTCAGAAGCTTCCGGAAGTTCAAACTCAGAAGTATTTAAAATAGGCGGCATAGGCCCCACCACAGGCAACACGGCAATTTACGGAATATCGGCAAAAAACGGCATACAGATTGCAGTTGACGAAATAAATGAAGCCGGCGGCATAAACGGCTATCAGCTCGACTATCAGTTTGAAGATGACGAAAACGACTCTGAAAAGTCCGTAAATGCATACAATACCCTTAAGGACAACGGTATGCAGATTCTTATAGGTACAGTCACAACAACACCTTGCATTTCAGTTATTGAAAAGACAAAAGAAGATAATATGTTCCAGCTTACTCCTTCTGCTTCAGCAGTTGAAGCCATAGCAACGGACAATGCTTTCAGAATTTGCTTCTCTGATCCTAACCAGGGTGTTGCGGCAGCACAGTACATCGGCGAACATGATCTCGCTTCCAAGATCGCAATAATATATGATTCATCTGATACTTATTCAACAGGTATCTATGAAAAATTCAAGGAAGAAGCAGCTAATCAGGGACTGGACATAGTTGCTGAGGAAGCCTTCACGGCTGACTCAAGAACTGACTTCTCAGTTCAGCTTCAGAAGGCTAAGGACGAAGGCGCAGAGCTTCTCTTCCTCCCCTTCTACTATACTGAGGCTTCTCTTGTTCTTACACAGGCAGCTTCTATGAACTATGCTCCTATGTTCTTCGGCGTTGACGGCATGGACGGCATTCTCACAGTGGAAAACTTCGACACAAGCCTTGCAGAGGGCGTAATGCTTCTCACACCTTTTGCTGCTGACTCTGCCGATATGCTTACACAGAACTTTGTTTCAAAATATGAAGAAAAATACGGCGAGACACCTACTCAGTTTGCAGCTGACGGCTATGACTGCGTATATACACTCAAGGCAGCTATTGAAGAATCAGGAGTAACTCCCGATATGTCAATATCTGATATATGCGAAGCTCTTAAGACGGTTATGCCCAAAATTTCCGTTGACGGTCTGACAGGCTCAGGCATCACATGGACAGAAGACGGCGAGCCTTCAAAAGAGCCTAAGGCTGTAGTAATAAAAGACGGCGCATACGCTGCAATGGACTAATTTGAAAAATATTTTTCAGACAGCAGACCGATTTGGTCTGCTGTTTTATTTTATGTTCCCCGTGACTGCTTTTCCATCGAAGATGGAATAGCAGCCAAGGGGCGTGGGGCACTGGGGGAAAGGGGCACGAGAACAAGGGGCGGACGCTTCGTCGTCCGCCCCTTGTTCTCGTGCCCCTTTCCCCCAGTGCCCCTGCGCCGCAGTCGGGTCGGAAAAAATTTATATGAAAACAAATTTATATAAGCCCCGCTCGTTCCAGTCGGCTGCAAAGCATTGGAGCAAATAATGTCGTCAGAGTTATCTTGATCAGATCCCCCGGTATAAACATTACTACCCCTTGAATTATTGCTGTTTCTATGCTTATATCCATCAACTGCTTAAACCATATTGTTCCGACTATGTAAAGTGCCGCTGTTCCCAAAACCATACCTGCAAAGCATATTATTCTGCTTTGTCTGAAAATATTTATTATAACTCCCGATATAACGATCATAAACAAATATCCTATAATATAACCTCCTGTCGGACCGGCAAGTCTGGCAATTCCTCCTCCGAAACCAGAAAAGACAGGCAGTCCGCACAAACCTATAATTATGTAAATCACACAGCTTAAAAACGCCCTCTTGGTTCCCAGGATATACACCGAGAAATAAAACACAAGCGTAGCCAGGGATATCGGCACAGGACCCACCGGCAAGGAAAACGGAGCCAGAATACAACTGAGAGCAGTCATAACCGATATTAAAACCATATTGTAAATTCTGATATTTTTGTTCATAATAACCTCCTGAAATCTGCAATTATTTAACCCTTTAGCCAACCGGGCGCCGGGGCGGGGGTGCAGGGGGCGAGGGAGTGGCTGACAATGCCATAAGGCTTGAAGCTTCAAGCCTTATGGCATTGTCAGCCAC
>CANQXR010000062.1 GCA_947627855.1 uncultured Clostridia bacterium | reverse complement strand
GGGCGGAAGGCGGCAGCAGAGGAAACACCGCACCCCGGCCGGGGTGCGGTGTTTCCTCTGCTGCCGCCTTCCGCCCACGCCCCCACGGGTCGGCCTTTTAAAACCGTCTTTGACGGTTTAAAAGGTCGGGCATACTAAAGATTTTTTGTACGATTTATTAAATTTCTGACATACATTTCTCCCAGTGGGCTGAGAGTGGTGTTTTTTTTCGTAACATAACCTACGGCTATGGTTTCATCGGCATTAAGGGGTCTTGCAATAATATCCTTGCCGTTAAGATTTCTGTTTATGACGCCGGTGCAGATCGTATATCCGTTAAGCCCTATAAGCAGGTTAAACAATGTCGCCCTGTCACAAACCCTTATATTTTTCTTCCTTTCGAGTGTGCTGAATATTTCTTCCGAAAAATAGAACGAGTTATAGCTGCCTTGTTCATATGAAAAATAAGGATAATCATCAAGGTCGCAAAGCTCTATGATATCCTTGCCGGCAAGGGGATGTTTCTTGCTTATAAATACATGAGGAGAGGTTTTAAAAAGTCCATGGAAAATAAGGTCATTTTCCCTTATGAATTTTCTGATTACCTTCTCATTGAAATTGCTGATATACAACACACCGACTTCGCTTTTCTGCATTCTTACATCGTCTATAATTTCAAAGGTTCTTGTTTCCTTGAGAGAAAAGTCATATTCGTCGGCATTCAGTTCCCTTATAAGATCCACATATGCATCGACCACAAACGAATAGTGCTGTGACGATACGGAAAAATGGCGTTTCATAGGTTTTCCGCTCAGATATTTTTGCTCAAGAAGTGACGCCTGCTCTATAACCTGTCTGGCATAGCCCAGAAATTCTTCACCATCATGAGAAATGCTTATGCCCTTGTTGGTTCTGTTGAATATAACTATGTTAAGCTCCTTTTCAAGCTCTCTGACAGCATTTGTCAGGCTTGGCTGAGAAATAAACAGAGCTTTGGCTGCTTCGCTTATAGAGCCTTTTTCCGCTGCCGCTATGGCATATTTCAACTGCTGAAGTGTCATATCATATTCACTCCCCGATGTATTTTAAAAGGTCTGCGGGCTTGTCCATCAGTATTTCTGCGCCGTTTTCAATAAGAAATTCCTTTGGCTTGAAGCCCCAACAGCAGCTTAAACAGGCAAGGGAACTGTTCCTTGCTGTCATTATATCGACCTCGGAATCTCCCGCATATACGACATCCTCTTTCGGAAGTCCGAATATTTTCAGTATTTCATAAATCCCTGCGGGATCAGGCTTTTTGCGTATTCCTTGGCGTTCACCTGCGGCTGTTTCTATAAAATCTCCGAAATAGTGCCTGCATAAAAGCTTGGTAGCCCTATCAGGCTTGTTTGACAGAACCGCCGTCTTTATTCCTCTTATTTTAAGTTCCTCAAGAAGCTCCATAATACCATCATACGGCACGGTTTTAACCATACAGTTTTCTATGTAGTACTCCGAAAAATCGGCAAAGCACTTATCATAATCGTCAGCCTTAAAGCCGTCGGGCAGACTTCTGGCAATGAGCAGCCTTGCCCCGTTGCCAACATAGGTTTTTATTGTTTTTTCCTCCAACTCCCTATAACCGTTGTTTTTCAGACTAAAATTTACGGCCGCCGCCAGATCGCCTATCGTATTCAGAAGAGTTCCGTCAAGATCAAATATTATTCCTTTCATATTCTCACCCGTTTTATCAATATAGCCCTATTTTAGCACATTTTTATTGACTTGTCATCTGTTTTGAATTAAAATATAGAATAATATAAAAGATTGGGAGCAAAAAATGACAAATACCGTAAAAACCGATTTCGGTGATATAAATTATATTTTAACAAGAAAATCCGTCAAAAATATAAATTTCAGATTCAAGCCTGACGGAATTGTCCGCATTTCCGCAAACAGAAATGTTTCCGAAAGACTTGTACGTAAGCTTATAGAAGAAAATGCCGGCGTTATAACAAGCAGACTGAATGACGTTTGCCGCAGGGCTGAGCATACTGACGGGGATCATTTTTATTTTATGGGCCGAAAATATGATATATGTATAATTGCTTCCGATGAAAACAGGGCTTTTCTGAGTGACAGACTTGAACTTTACACAAATGATGAAGCCTGCCGTGATAAGCTTATTTCTGCATTTTATTCCGACAATATATCGGACATTTATATGAACTCCGTCAATAGAATTTATGAAATGATAAAAAATGACGGTACTCCTGCGCCCACTGCAGTCAATATAAAGACAATGAAAAGCAGATGGGGCAGCTGCAACATAAAAACAAAGGCTATTTCATTGAATACACGGCTTATAAAATACCCTGTCGGCTGTCTGGACTATGTTGTGCTTCACGAGTTTGCCCATTTTCACTATGCGGATCACAGCAGAAATTTCTACGGCTATATTGAAAAATATATGCCTGATTATAAAAAGTGGTCAGATATGCTTAAATTGGAATATTACGAGGTGGCAAAATGAAGAAAAAGGTAGTTGTCGGTATGTCGGGGGGAGTTGATTCCTCGGTATGCGCTTATATATTAAAGGAAAAAGGCTATGATGTGATAGGTGTGACCATGCAGATTTGGCAGGACGAATCGCCGGACGAAATCATTGACAACGGAGGCTGCTGCGGTCTGTCTGCGGTCGAGGACGCAAGAAAAGTCGCTTCGGCGTTGGGAATACCCTATTATGTTCTTAATTTCAAAAGTGATTTCAAAAAATATGTAATAGATTATTTCATAAATGAATATTTGAAGGGGAGAACGCCCAATCCATGTATAGCCTGCAATCGCTATGTCAAGTGGGAATCCCTTCTGAATAAGGCGATGGCGATAGGCGCAGACTTCATTGCCACGGGACATTATGCAAGGGTAACGGAATATCCGGAAACAGGACGGCTTACGCTCCATACCGCAAACACGCATACAAAAGATCAGACATATGCACTCTATAATCTTACTCAATATCAGCTTGCCCATACGCTTATGCCCGTTGGCGATTTTGATAAGAATGAAATAAGACATATTGCGACAAATGCGGGGCTTCCCGTTGCCTCAAAGCCCGACAGTCAGGATATCTGCTTTGTTCCCGACGGAGATTACGGCATATTTATTCACGAAAACACCGATACGGCAATACCGGAGGGAAATTTCGTAGACAGGGAGGGAAACATACTTGGCAGGCACAAGGGCATAACAAATTATACCATAGGACAAAGAAAAGGGCTGGGTCTTTCCTTCGGCGAGAGAAGGTTTGTAACGGAAATACGCCCCGACACAAACGAGGTTGTGCTTGATGTCCCCGAAAAGCTTTTTTCCAAGGAAATACTTGTTGAAAATTTCAATTATATGGGTCTTTATGATATAAGCTCACCTGTAAGAGCCGAAGGTAAGCTGAGATATTCTCAGAAAAGCGCCCCCTGCACCTTGTATAAAACAGGAGAGCAAATACTGGCTGAGTTTGACGAGCCCCAAAGAGCCGCAACTCCCGGTCAGGCAGCCGTTTTCTACAATGACGGCTATATACTTGGCGGCGGCGTTATCACAAAGCCATAAAACAGAACCAAAATAAAAGCTTCTTGAGTGCAGGAAGCTTTAATTTTTTTGTTGATATTTTTTGATGAATAATGATATAATATTCATAACGACAATTTTTTACGAAAGGATAAAATATGTTTGAAGAAAGAAAGCTTAAAAACGGCATAAGAGTTGTTGCCGAAAGAATGGAAAGCATGAACAGCATAGCGATGGGCGTTTATGTTGGCTGTGGTTCAAGATATGAAAACGAAAAAGACAACGGCATAGCCCATTTTATAGAGCATATGCTTTTCAAGGGAACAGGCAGAAGAAGTGCCGCCGACATAGCTTATGATATGGACGAAATCGGCGGACAGCTTAATGCATACACGTCAAAGGAATATACCTGTTTTTATTTCAGGGTTTTATCGGAACATTTTGAAAAGGGACTTGATATACTGAGCGATATGCTTCTCGGCTCAGAATTTGACAGCGATGACATAAAGCGTGAAAGAACTGTTATCGATGAGGAAATAAGCGTATATGAGGATACTCCCGAAGAGCTTGTGTTCGACAGGCTTCAGGGTATGGTCTGGGGCGGAAAGAATCTGGGCTTGGAAATTCTCGGCAGTCACGAAAGCATAAAGGGCTTCGACAGGGATATGCTTCTGAAACACCTGAAAAACAATTACAGAACAGATAATACGGTAATAGCCTGCGCAGGCAATTTTATTCCGGAAAGACTGTATGCCGCCCTTGAGGAGAAATTCGGCGATATTGCCCCTGTAAGCTACCGAAACGAGCTTGAAAAAAGCGTATATATCCCGGGAAAGACAACTGCATGGAAGGATATTGAACAGCTTCATATGTGCATAGCTTTTCCGTCGTTGGCATTCGGTGAAAAAACACACTGCCTGTCTGTGCTCAACGGAGTGACGGGCGGAGGAATGTCCAGCCGGCTTTTTCAGAGGATAAGGGAGGAAAAGGGACTTTGTTACAGCGTGTATTCCACATATTCAAGCTATATAGATACGGGAATATTTATGATATACTGTGCCCTTAATCCCTCAAATCTCCATGAGGCTCTGAAAATATGCCAAAACGAGCTTGAAGAAATAAAGGCAGTCGGAATATCCGAAACAGAGCTTGGCAGAATAAAGGGTCAGCTAAAGAGCAGCTTTCTGCTTCAGGACGAAAACACATCTTCACGCTGCGCAAAAATAGGACGCAACACACTTATTCTCGGCAGGACACTTACAAACGCTGAAAACCTCGGACTTCTTGATGCGGTGGACGTAAACTCTGTCAGAGAGCTTGCAGGCAGAATATTCGATTTTGAAAAGGTAAGCCTGTCTCTTGTAGGCAATATAAAGAATGTCAGCGTATCTGATTTGTTTTAGCCGACCGACTTTCGGAGCTGAAGCGAGGCGACGGAGGGGGAATCAGGGGGAAAAGAGCGGTTTATCCGCTCTTTTCCCCCTGATTCCCCCTCCGTCGCCTCGCCCCCACTGGTCCCTGTCCATTGACACGTCACGGACGTGCCAATGGACAGGGGGCAACATTTAAAATTGGAAAAAATATAAAGTATAATGCCCTTGTAAATGTGACAATATATATACAGAGCTTAATGCATAGGAGGTATTTTTATGAACACTAAGCCTTATGATATAACTGCTCTTACTATAATTATTATAGGGGCTATAAACTGGGGACTTATAGGCTTCTTCCAGTTTGACCTTATTGCTGTTTTGTTCGGCGGAATGAGTTCTGTTATTTCAAGAATAATTTATGCGATAGTGGGACTTTGCGGTCTTTACAGTCTTACTATGTATTCGAGAATTTCAGACAGGAAGCTGGCAGAACAGAGAAATTAAGCTTCAAAGCAGACGTTCCCGATGCTTTACGGCAGCGGAAATGTCTGCTTTTTTTGTATATTATTACTAATATTGCCGCCGCTTTTGTTATATTCCGGAAAGACGGCGGCAAATTTTTGCCTCTGTCAGAAATTTTCCATAAAAAAACGGTCGAAAAAAAGCCCATATTTTAGACGTTTTTATATTAAAAATAAAAAAAATTAAATTTTTTTTAAAAAGTGTCTTTACAAATTGACTAAAAAAAGGTATTATATATATAGACTGATTATTGCACATTTAATCATTGATGGTTAACAGTGTAATGGTTTTATGCAAAATTACCTAAATATGTAAAGGGGGATTTTTATGAAGAAGAACATTTTAACAAAGGCAGCTACTCTTGCAGTTGCTTTGTTAATGGTTTCGAGTCTTTCAGCCTGCGGCGGAGCAAAGCAGACCGCTCAGCTCGTTGATGGCAAGCCAAGCGAAATTTCCGTAATGGCTACCACCATTCTTAACGAGAACAACGGTCATACTGAGTTCTGCAACGAATATGAAAGACAAACCGGCATCAAGCTCAGAATCGAAAAACCCGAGCACAATCAGTATTATGAAAAGGTTGGCATAACCTTTGCTGCTGAAGAGCCTTGTGACGTTATTGAGCTTGGTTCAACCTACTACCCGTCATATGCGGCTGAAGGTGTTCTTTGGGACATGACTGACGCATGGGAAAACTCGGATCTTAAAGCTTCGGGTATCGTAAACGAGAAGTACATTGACGGTATGAGATGCGACGGCGATGTTGCAACAGATCCGGCTGCGACAGATCGTATTTACGGCTTCCCCAACCAGCGCGGCGGCGGTACTGTTACATATGTTCGTAAGGACTGGATGAACGCTCTCGGAATTGAAGATCCCAAGAGCTACGAAGAATTCAGAGATATGCTTGTTAAATTCAAGGATATCAAGTCGATTCCCGAATATGCGGAAAAATATGGCAAGCAGGATATATATCCCTTGACATCCGCAGGTCTTATCTCTACAGAATCGCCTTATGAAATCTATCTTCGTGAATTCTATCAGGACGCAAGACCCGATGTTCACTACGATGAAAAACAGGGCAAATATGTAGACGGCGTGCTTGAACCTGAAATGGCAGACGCTCTCGCAAGAATCAAAGAAGCATGGCAGCTCCAGATAATCGACCCCGGTGCTGTTTCAAACAAGACATCAACCTGCCGTGATAAATTCCAGAACGGCACAGTCGGCGCATTCAACTACTGGGCAGGTACTTGGATGAGAACCCTCAACAGAAACATGACCGCTAAGGATCCCGATGCTATAATCTATCCCCTTCCTTCATTCGATAAGGAAAAGGAATATTACATCGAGCGTCCCGCAACCGCTTATGTTATCACAAACTTCTGTCCATATCCTCAGGAAGTATTTGACAACTTCATTCTCTTCTCACATGACGGCGGAAACGGACAGCTTCTCTTCACACACGGTGTAGAAGATGTTCATTACACAGTTACCGCTAAGAAGGATGCCTCAATTACTGAAAAGGGTGTAGCAGACAATATCATTTCTGCCGAAGCACTTCCTACAATGGCAGACCCCAACACATTGTTCGAGAAGTCATTCTATGACGGACCGCTTTCAATCACAGAATTCGATGATCCTATCGCTATCGAAGATGAAGATCTTATCAGAGAATCTCTCGCTGTATTTGACGACTCACTGATTCTTTATGATCTTCCTGTAATGGATACCGTAGTTGGCGAACAGCTTCCCGAAATCGAAGTAGCTAAGCAGCAGCTTCTTACAAACCTCGTAATCGAAGATATGTCAGTTGAAAAGGCACTTGAAACATATGCCGAAGCAACAAAGGCCGAAAGAAGAATAATCTTCGAACACCTTAACGGCGAGTATGAAGAATATGCAGGCATTGCAGGCGGCAGTTCAGACAATAATGAAGATGACGCTGAGTAATAATTAAATAAAAGAAAGGGTGAATCGAATGTCTCAACCGGTACAAAAAGGTAATTATGACCATATTGTAGTTAAAAAGCCGTCGGTAGCAACGAGAATGAAGAGATATGGCTGGTTCTACTTGATGTTTGCACCAGTAGTAGTTGTACTTTTCATATTCTACTATGCTCCCATGTACGGAATCTCATTCGCATTTTATAACTATAAGCCAAACGGTAAACCGGCTCAGTTTGTAGGACTTGCAAACTTCCAGAAGCTGCTTACCGACCCGACTTTCTGGGCTTCCTTCAAGAATACGCTTATTATATCACTCGTAAACCTTTGCCTTGCAATGGTTACGTCTGTTGTAGTTGCTCTTCTTCTCAACGAAATCCAGAAGGCTCTCGTAAAGAAGGTTATCAACACAGTATTATACCTGCCTCACTTCCTTTCATGGGTAGTTGTTGCATCTATATTCATACTTTTGCTTCAGCCCAACGGACTTTTCAGCACAATCCTTTATAAGTTTGGCATAATAAGCGAAGAAGCCCTGAAACAGACCGACTGGCTGACTCAGAAGAGTTGGTGGAGAGTATTCTTCTACTTCATCAACAGATGGAAAGAAATCGGTTGGGGAACCGTAATCTATATTGCCGCACTTGCAGGTATTTCACCTGACTACTATGAAGCAGCTGAAATCGACGGTGCAAACAGATGGCAGCAGACACTTAATATTACGCTTCCTTCAATCTCAAATACTATTCTTGTAGTATTCATTCTTAACCTTGCTAAGGTTCTTAACATCTTCGAATCTGTATTCGTGCTTTACAATGCAGCAGTTTACTCAGTTTCGGACGTTATTGCAACATATACATACCGTGTAGGTCTTAAGCCTACTGTTGGTCTTCCTAACTACGGTTATTCAACGGCCATCGGTGTATTCAGATCGATCGTATCATTAATCCTTGTAATTACTACGGACGAAATCTCAAAGAAGGTTCGTGGTTACGGATTAGTATAATAAAAGGGGGTTTAGTAGATGGTATATAAATTTAGCTTAACTGACCCACGATACAGAGGAAGATCAATATTTGCCATATTTAACTTCATATTTATGTTTATACTTATGGCGGCTATGCTTCTTCCCATTATCAAGGTTTTGTCAGACTCTTTCAATGCAGAAACTATTTACGGATTTAACCTGATCCCGACAAAGCCCACAATAGACGGTTACAGATATGTTATTGCCAGAGGCGGTTCGGAATATTTAAGAGCTTTCGGTATTTCTGTACTTACAACAATCTTGGGAACAATAGTTGGTCTTCTTCTTTCAGCGATCGGTGCTTACGTACTTATCCAGAGAGAAATGCCCGGAAACAAGTTTTTCGGATATATGTTCCTTTTCACAATGATGTTCAATGCGGGTATTATACCTCTGTTCCTTGTTATCAAGGCTATCGGACTTTATAACTCACTCTGGGCAGTTATCTTCCCGCTTTCAATGAACGTCTATAACCTCGTTCTTATGAGATCGTTCTTCGAACAGCTTCCGCAGGCTCTCTTCGAGGCTGCTGAGATCGACGGCTGTACACCTATCGGAACATTCTTCCGTATCGTACTTCCTCTTTCAAAGGCTGCTCTTGCTTCAATCGGTCTGTTCTTCGCAGTTGCTATGTGGTCAGAATACGTTCACTACGTAATCTACATCTCAGACACAGCTAAGTACAACTTCCAGGTTAAGCTGAGAACTCTCGTAATCGACGATACCTTCACTCTTGACAGTAACTTCAATGCTACACTTAATACTGTTAAGAATGCGGCTATCATAATAGCTATACTTCCTTTCATATTCATATATCCCTTCTGCCAGAAATACTTCATGACAGGCGTTACGATGGGTGCTGTAAAGGAATAATCTTCAACAGAACTGCCACTCCTTTAAGGGGTGACCCCACTATAAATTTTATATAAAAATTTATACAAGGCGGCCAAGAGAAATCTTGGTCGCTTTTGTTTTTCTATTGTTGGTTCCCTCTGTTCTGACGGACATATCTTCAGGCTTATTACGCCGGAAATTATTGCCGTTATCGCTGTTTCGTAAGTCGGAACGAAGCTCGTCAGAATATGTCCTATACGGCTTTGCATCTGACGATAATATTTACTTCCATCAAAGTATTAGTACAATATGAGCCTTGCTTTCTTTCTGACAACAGCAAAGTGGCTGCCGCTCTATACGTTTTCACATATTTCGCAGCAGCCACTTTATTTTTGCCTTTTTATGCAAGGCACAGATATTATATTCAAGCTGTTTTACTGTTTGTTTACCATATTTTTACTCTGTTTTCGGGAGCGACATACATACCGTCGCCCTCTGTAATACCGTAGGTATCGTAGAATATCTGATTATTTTCAAAAACTCTGTTTGTACGGAGCTTTGCGTTGCTGTGAGGATCGCCCACAGCTAAGTATTCAAGCCTGTTGCGGGTATAGCTTACTGCCCATGAAAATGCCGCAGATCTGAAAAGCACATCATAGTCGGGGTTTTCAAGCTTTGAGGCTATTTCAAGTACACAGGCAACAGCTCCGTTGTCGGCAATATTCTCTCCCAGAGTAAGCTCTCCGTCTGTTTCTATGCCGGGAGCTGCCTCCTGACCATCATAGAAAGCCTCCATTTTATCGCAGAGAGCATCAAACGCAGCCCTGTCCTTATCTGTCCACCAATTATTATCTCTTCCGTTTTCGTCATAATCTGCACCCGTATTGTCGAAGGCATGAGTTATTTCATGAGCTATAACATAGCCTATACCGCCCAGATTAGCTTCATAGGAGGCATCATAATCATAGAAGGGCGCCTGAAGTATTGCCGCAGGAAATACTATTTCGTTAAACTGAGGATCATAATAGGCATTTACAATGAATAAGGGCATACGAAACCTGCTCTTGTCCACAGGTTCATACTGTACATCAATGTTGTGTTGTCTGACAGCCTTTGCTATATTGATGTAATTCTCGTAATAGCTGTCCTCCTGTATTTCTGCGTCCTTTAATATATCCTCGAATTCATCGGGATAACCAATCTTTATTTCCATTTTATCCAGCTTGAGAAGTGCCTTTTCCTTTGTTTTGTCGCTCATCCAGTCTAATTTGGATATACGGTCTTTATAGGTATCGATTATATCGTTTGCCATAGTTTCCACATTGCTTTTCATTTCGGCAGTAAAATATTTTTCTACATACATCTCGCTGAGATAGTCAGGCATATATTTTTCCACTGTATACAGCGCCCTTTCCTCGGCAGATGACGGTGTGGTGCTTATACCTGTTGTTTTATTGAAATGCTCAAAGGCTGCTGTAAGCTCATCGGAAAGCATAGGACCGAAATTGTTCATAACTGTAAATTCGGTATATGCTTTAAGTGTATCTAAATTTTCCTCCGTAAGCTCTGACGCCACCGCCTTTGCATAGTCAACATATTTCAATTGTACAGGCGTATTCTTTAGGCTTTCGTCATAACCCGAAGCTGCAAATACGGAATCAATATCGACCTCGGGAAACATTTCCCTTATCTCGTCCATTGTAAACAGATTATTGATATATTTTACGCTTTCTGATTCCTGATAGGTGGGATAGTGCTTCATTGTCCTTGTTTCATAATCTATTACAAGGGAGGCGCATTTTTCCGCTTCTTCTTCGGTTTTTCCTATTGCCGTGAAGTAGGTCCTGATAAGATTTCTGTATTCCGAAATTGTGTTTTCGTCCTCATACAGTTCTTTTGTTTTCAGAAATCCGTCAGTTGCTTCAATGTATAAAACCTTTTTTGAATTGTCATCATAGCCGACATCAATATAAAAGTCTATAAACGGACATGGTATCAATAAATCATAGAGCGGGTCGCGTATAGACGTCTTGGACAATTCGTTGTTTATGTCCATTATATCCTTAAGACTTTCCGCATTCTCTATGCGTTCAATCAAAGGCTCTACGGGTGTAAGCCCTGTTTTTTTCCTGTATTCGGTGTTCAGAACGCTTCTGTACATATCTGTAACCTTCTGCTCTTTTGAGCCCTTTTCGCAGCTTTCGTCAAGAAGCTTTTGTATTAAGTCCTCCATCTGCTTGTCCACATTGTCAGATATAACGTAAGTTCCTCCTGCGCTTACCTTGCCCTCACTTATTTCGAGGGTGTCAAGGGTTTCCTTATTGACAGATGCCCAGAAGTCGTCCTTGAGATTTGTACCCATATAGGCATATGTACGCTTTATAAGTCGCTCCAGCTGTTCATCGGTAATAATATCGTCCGGAGACAGTGTGCTCTCGGAGGTGCCGGCAACAATGCCCGATGAAAGCACATCTGATATTTCCGCTTCCGCCCATTCGGGAACATCGGTAAAGTTTGACGCAGGATATCCGCTTCTCAGGTTATGACCCTTCGGTTCGGGAAATTCGCCGAAGGCTCTTCTGAACATTACAAGGGCTTCGGCTCGTGTAAGCTCCTTATCCTCATGAAGCTGACCATCGTCATAGCCATGAATTATATCCGACCTCTGAAGCCCCGGCGTATAGTCGTCCGCCGCCCTGAGAAGCATATCCGCCGCTTCACCTCTTGTAATTGAATTATCGGCATATACCGGCGTAAAAAACATAGCCATAACCGACATAGCCGCAATAACCCGTTTCAATTTCACATTAATAACCTCCTTTATTTATATTTATGCACATATTATAACAAATAATGTAAAAACTGTCAATTTGAAATGTCCCATTGTCCACGGAAACAGCATTTACTTTTGAGGAACAACAGCCGTTGGGTCAAAAAGAATGCCAAGGAAAAAAACAGGTTCAAGGGCAACCCTGAGCATCAATCTTCTCTTACTTATTCGTTTCTACTGAGCTTGCGAAACAAGTTTAAATGCACACTTACGCATAATATTCAGATTAAGCGGTGAATTATCTTTTCTTGCCCTTGAAGCGTCCTCACGAAAAATTACATCAGG
>CANQXR010000061.1 GCA_947627855.1 uncultured Clostridia bacterium | reverse complement strand
TTTTGTTTTTTTATTTTTGCTGTAAATTATTCGTTTCCTTGCTCATTTTCCTCTTGACATTTCACCACCGGACTTAAAGTGTTTCAAAGCTGCCATTGTCCAAATCGTAGGCTCTGCTGTTGGGAATTTCGGCATTTTCACTGCTGCTGTACGGATGTCTTTGCATATATTCCTTTATATCAAAGGCATTTTCAGAATTATAATCGGAAAGCTGCTTATAGCGTTTATGACGTTCAATCTTATATTTTTTGCTTTTGAAAGGCTTCAGACCTCTTATGAAAAGTATGCACTCGGAATTGTCAAGTCTGCCCACCTCATCAGCCGTCATAAGGTCACGTCCTACTATCTGTTCGCTTTGGCTGTAATTGCCGTTTTGTCCCATACTGACGGAACTGCTCCTATGGTCAATTGTGGTCTTTCCGATACGCTTGCTTATAGTTTCCATCGTCTTTACCTCGCCTGTGCCGAGGAAAAGAGTTGTATCACAGTTGCCCTCGATTGTTCCTGCCTGTTTGTCATACAGAGCTTCAATCTGAGCTTCATTCTGCACAATAACATCTACGGAAACCTCTCTTGAACGGCAGACCGCAATAATTTTTTCAAAATCGGGAATCTGACCTATATTGGCGAACTCATCAAGCATACATCTTACATGAACAGGAAGTCTGCCGCCGTAATGATTGTCGGCTCTGTCAAGAAGCTCCTTGAAAAGCTGAGAATACATAAGAGAACAAAGAAAATTAAATGTAGCCACCTTATCATCGATAATTATAAACAGAACGGTCTTTTTGTCTCCCAATGACCACAGTTCCATCTCGTCATAGCTTGTCATTTCCCTTACTTCCCTTACATCAAAGGGAGAAAGGCGTACACCGCAGCTTATAAGAATAGATTTTGCCGTTTTTCCTGCCGCAAGCTTGTATTTCTTGTACTGAGATACGGCAAAGCCGTCCGGCTGCGGAGGTACTTTTATCCACCTGTCATCGGTTTCAATTTCATATTTTTTGGCGAATCCTTCTGTTCCCAGTTCAAGCTCTTCAAAAAGAAAATCGATATCATTTTTGAAATCTTCGTCCTCCTCTCTTACCTCCATTGCGTTAATCATAGAGATGATGGTTCCGAAGTGCCTGTCTCTTTCTGAAAATTTACCGCTTAAAGTAACGGCTCCCACAAGAGCCATATACAAAAGCTTTTCGGCGTTTTCCCAGAAGGGGTCGTTGCTTCGTTCGTCTTTTTCTTTTGTGCTGTTTACCATAAGGTCAACAAAAACCTTTATGTCAGCTTCGGTTTTGATAAAGCCGAATGGGTTGTAATGCATTGACTTACTGAAATCGACTGTGTTAAATGTCTTTATCACATATCCGGCTTTTTCAAACATTTTCCCGCACTCCGTCATAACCGTACCTTTCGGGTCGGTAATAACATAGCTTGAATGAAGTTGCATAAGATTTGGCTTTAAGAAAAATCTTGTTTTGCCTGAGCCTGAACCGCCTATTACCAAAACATTATTGTTTCTCATAGTTTTTCTTGTATTTATGCTCATTCCCTCTGTCATGGTGAAAATCATTTCATTGTCACGGTTTTTGTCCCGAAAGGGTACTATGTCCGAGGGCTTTGCCAGTTCTGCCGAACCGTGTTCCTTTCCCAAAAGAAAGTTGTTGCGGGCAAAAGCAAAGTAAATATATAAAAGTATTACGGCTGAAGCAAAAAATACTCCCCACATAATGTCAGAGCTTTTAAGGGAAATATGTATGTTGCTTAAAAGCATTCCGTTGTCCAGAGCTTCGTTTACAGCGTTAAGTCCGGCTGTCATGTCACCCGCCGAATTGAAAGCCTCCCCCAATCTGTTTCCGACATAGAAAAATACCGCCGAAAAAACAGCGACAAATATTATTTTCTTATTTTTCATCTGATTTGTTATCACCCCTTATAAAACATATGCGGCAGTCCAAATCCCTTGTGGCAGGAAGGGGCTTTGGACTGAAATCCTTGCAGAGAGTAAAAGAAGGAAAAAAAGCTCTGCAAGGTTCTGCTAAAGCGTTTAAGGACTGCCGCCCACAATAAATATTATCCGGCTTGTTCAAACAGCAGCAGTCTTTAACCCAGACACGCAAAGGTTTTAAGGAGGAATCGGCGATAAAGTGATGGGACGAATCCGCCGATATTTGACTGCTGCTTGAATAAGCCGGATAATACGGTTTTTAAATAGCTTCAGTTGGATTTGCTTGTCAGCCTATCATACCTTTTTCTTGCTAATTCGGACTTGCGTAATGCCTTTTCCGAATTTTCAAGAAGAACACCGTATTCACAAAGTATGCTTGCAGGAACTTCCGAAAACTTCTTTCCCACATAAGGCTTCATTAAGGAATCCGCCTTTTCGCTTAAATCTATGTATCTTTTGAATTCCCTACATTCTTCATCTAATGCTTTATTGACACGATAAGCACCTATAACTTGTTCAGGGCTTGGAGAGTAATCCAAAAGGGCACCGCCTATTTTCTTTATAAAATAAATAAGCTCCTCCTTAGTGCATTTTTCAAGATAAGCAAGGTCATTCTCTGATATGTACATATTTACGATTCCTTGTCAGCTGATAAGCCGTCAAGAGCACTGACAATTTCTTTAAGAATGGAACCGGCCTTTGAAGCTTTGTTTATTATGTCCCTTTCAAGCTGGTCACGAATTGACTGAAGCTTTACATTTTCCGCAGCTATTTCATCTGCCTTAGAGTTTGCTTCGGAAACAATTCTTTCCGCCTGTTCCCTTGCATCTGAAATTATTTTATCTGCATTTTTATTGGCTTCTGAAATAATCTCCAAGGCTTTTGTCTGTAAGATGTCCTCAGATTCGCTTATTTTTTTGCTTGCTTCATTAAGCTTTTCGGCAGCTTCTTTTTTTGCCCTCGAAACAATATCCTTTGCAAGACTTTCGGCACTTGCTGATGAAGCTTTAGCTTCCTCCAAAAGCTTAAAGGCTGTCGCTTCAGCTTTATTTTTGATTTCCTGAGCAGCGTTCTCGGCGTTTATCAGAGCCGTAGATATTCTGCTCTCATTTGCAGCATAATCCTTTAATTTGTTTTCAAGCTCAGACAGATAGCTGTCAACCTGTACAGGGTCATACCCACATACAACCTTTCTGAAGATTTTTCCTTTAGAAACAACACTTTTTTTCATTTTTTCATTCCTCCTTAAAAATAAAAAATATTGATTATATAAAAAAATCACACAAAAAATAAAAATTTCTGTGCGGTTTCTTACGTTATAGAAAAATTAATGAAAACAAAGCCAAAAAAACAATGCCAAAAAAAAACAATGCTATAAAAATCTCAAACAGGGTACATATTATTTTGACAATTAAACTAACATTATTATCATATATTTTCTCCAAAGTGGAAAATAGAAGAAATGCTAATATTAAAACAACCAAAATAACGAAAATTTTTATGGTTTTAAATAAAAGCAAAAGCATTATATTCCTCCTTTGTTACTGCAAAACTTTTTCAGATATAATAAAAATATTCTGTATAGCTTCTTACGTTATAAGAATTATGAAACTAAAGCTATAAGTAAAGATACTATAAAAATATTAAGCCAAAGAAATATTATTTTGATAGTTAAGCTATTATTATCATCAAATATTTCTCCTAAATTGAGAAAGAAAAGAAATATTAATATTGCTATGGCTACCAAAAAAATATGTATTTCTATGGCTGTGGATAAAAGCATTATATCCCTCCTTGCTGACTTAAAGCTGTTTTCAGTTTTTCGGCAATAGCCGCCACTACCGATACCGTAACAGCATTTCCGAATTGCTTATATGCCTGAGAATTTGACACTACTTGCTCCCATTTTTCCATAGGGAATCCTTGAAGCTTGCCATACTCCGTAGGAGTGAGTTTCCTCACTCTGTAATATTTCGGTTCTAATATTTTCACTTCCTGATACCCCCCCCGACTGCTGTAAGAGTCGGAGAAAGTCCTTCAGTGCTGTAAATCCGTTTTATTTGGTCTTTGCCTTTTATGTCAAGTCTCCCGACAACCACAAGCCTTGGTTCGTGAAAATCTCTTGCGCAAAGAGTAGGAGCAATATTGTCATATACAAGGTATTTGCCTATTCTGCAAAGCTGCGACGGATCTGCCGAAACTCCATGCATATCAACCAGAATGTGCTTTAAATTTTCTGTGATTTCGCATACAAAGTTGTTTTCCTGATATGCTGAGCCTGTAAGGGTGGGCGCTATATTATGTAGACCGCCCGGATTATTCCCCCTCGGCAATTGGATTATTACGCCGTGAATATCCTGCGTTGTCAGGGTAAACATTTCCTCATCGTCATGCTTCGCCCTGCGCCCGTTCTGACGTTTGTTAATTCTGTCAGGTGTAAGAACAGCATGAATCTTTCCGAGCTTTTCAAGCCTTTCAAGAGCCTGTCTGATAATTGTCTGAGCCTTGTCATCGCTTATGAAATATTTTTCATCAACATCATCTTCCAGAATTTCTGAAAGTCTCGGAATATATTCATGCTGTTCTTCAGGGAAGATAAAGCCCGGTATTCTCTGAAGAACACCTACAATAAAATAGCGTTCCCTATGTTGAGGAACGCCCCAGTATTTACTGTCATAAAGCTGTATATAAGCCTTGTAACCACGCCTTTTAAATTCTTCTTCGAGGACAGGTATGTACTTTTTCAGACCTTTAACATTTTCCGCAAAAAGTGCCTTTGGCATATTTTCGGGTTTATGCTTTGCTGTTTCATCAAGTAACCGCATTATCTCAAAAAATAATCCACTCCTTGAAGCAGCTTCATAATTTTTACTACCGCAGTCAGGACAAATAACATCGCCGTTATCTTTAAGATTCCACTCAGCTCCGCAGTCCTTACAAACAAACTTAAAGCCATCTCTTTTGCCCGCAATTGACAAAGACTGGCAAGGAAATCCAAACGCCCATACATCGGCTTTGGGAATATCCTTATATGTAAGCTCCCTTATATCAGCCTGTATAACGTGATTTCCCACGTTTTCTCGATAAGTTTTCACCGCAAACTTATCAAAGTCACAAGCCCATATAACATCAAATCCGGCTTGCATAAAGCCAAGCCCTATACCGCCGCACCCGCAGAAAAAATCATTTACTTTCATATAATCTCCTTAACTACTTTTTGAAATAACCTTGAAAATAACGTTGTCTCCCTTTTGGTAGCCTCTGTCATTCTCTCGTAATATCATTTGTCGAATAATGCCAACTTCCCAATATATACAATAATTGCCTTAATCCATGGAAGATTGTCGTAGTATGGTCTGCATTCCTCCTCGCTTTCCGGCAACGCTTCAAATTCCTCGTTACTCAAGTGTTCTTCCAGCACGTTAAACACGTCATCACTCTTAAAGAAAACCTTGTCAGCATTTTTTGAAATAAAATACTCTTTTACCTCCGCTCTGCCCCACGATCCAGGCCAGTAGGCGCCACAATCATCGCCAACAATTTCACCGTCTACCAGTGGAACAATAGGCAGCTCAGGGTTTTCCTTCATAAGCTTGAACAGCCTCTCTCTGTTTTCTCTTTCTTTATCCGTCATGGCTGTGCCTCCTCTCATTGCGTCTGAATCATTCTCATATTTTTCACATATATAGCAATTACAATTTTACCTCTTCAAATTCTATACCCTCGGCAGCGATGCTTTCTTCATCATATCCATTCTGAATAAGAAAAGCTATTGCCTGTGAGACAGTATCAAATATCATCTCGTTTCCATCATCGTCAAGAAGATATTCACCTCCGTTTAACGAAATACCGCCAATCGGTCTTTTTATAAGATAGCTCATTTCTTTATCTCCTTAATTCCAAACACTACATATCCATTCTTAATGCCCCAACCGCTGAGAACGTAGGTTATTTCATATTCCCTGTCGTTGAGCCGATGCTGTGGGCAGACAGCTCCACTCTTTGAAATAACCTCAAAAATAACGTGGTCTCCCTTTTGGTAGCCTCTGTCATTCTCTCGTATTTCAAATAACTTCCGTCCCTCCAGAACGTCGTCCGCAAATTCGTTCAGCAGTTTAATTCTGTGAGTTTTGTCTTTCACTTTGGCATTCCTCCAAAAGCTCAGGATTGTCGTGCATGGTTCCTATTATGTTTATTCCCTCATTTATCCAGTAGATAATGTCTTTCCTTATAGGAAAATTAACCCAATCTATAAATCTGCATTTCAGATTTTCAGTATAAGTTTTGTTCATTTTAACCTCCCTTTGTTTTCTTCGGTCTGACTCAATCTTTTATCCTCCAAAGTTTCGGATTATCATAAATATTTCCTATGACTTCATAAGCCTCATAATTAAAGAGGTTGAATATATCGTGCAAATCTCCATCATCTGTGTGTGCTAAAAACTGACAATTATACCATACTACTTTGTACAAAAGTTTGCTGTTATAAATATTTTTCAGCACGTCTCCTTCAAAAATTTTGATTCCATTCCTATCGCATAACTCAATGTACTGACCTAAAGTCTCAGAAATTATACAAGATTTCTTTTTATATAATCTATTGCCACCGATATTTACAATCATAGGATGCTTATAGCCTGTTACAAGACTGCCTATTGCCCAAGTTCCTTTATTTGGGTGATTAACTCTCTTACCCCTAAACAAAATATTTCTCATTTTATTAATTATAAAGATTTTGTTAAAATAATCATCTTCAAGAAGTATTTCTATAACTTTATCCTGATTATTTTCATCAAACAACAAATCAAAATTAACCTTGGTATTTGAGATATTTTTAGGAGTATTAATTATAGGAGCACCAGATGTAACTTCTAAGCGATAAAACAATGATAAATATGCAACTTCAACAGATAAAATATTACTATAATGATTTTTTATGGAATCAAGTAATTTATTGAGCACATCTTTTCTAAACTCTATATCATTGTATGTATGCGAAAACATTCTGAAAAGACCGATTTTATAATATTTAGCAATAAAATCGCACAAAAAAATAAAATCTTCTTTCGTTGAAGATTCTTTCTTCTCAGAAGATTCATTTTCTGCAATTGTATTATTCAATATATTGACCTCCTTTTCTGAGTAAAGTCCTGAACAAATTATTTTTCCAACGGCTCAGCAACAAAATTAACTGCCCAACTACCTATGCCAAGCTCTCTGCACTTAGCACTCGTGGAAGTGCCGCCGCTGTGACTTGTATTTGACAGAAACAGCTTATTGACTATGGTAGAATAAGGTATATTTATTTCAAACTGCTGCTCTTTGTCGTTTGAGTCAATATCAAAACCCATAAAACTTATATAATCCTCAAAATACCCAACCATCATATTCATAAGCTGAATACAGCCATTAAGGATTTCTTTTTCACTATGGCAAGGTATTGTATATTCTCCTTTTTCCCATTTCTTTACTGCTTCAGCAAGTGTATTGCAGCTTACCGTCTGCGCCGAACAGTTTATACAAATAACCTTAAATTTCCCGGAGGATTCTGCCTTTCCTACAATATTACGAAAGCGACCGTCATCTGACCGTGCACCACATAATTTGCATTTCAGATTTTCAGTATAAAGATTGTTCATTTTTTTACCTCCCTTTGTTTTCCTCGGTCTGATTGACCGTTTGCTTTGTCATTTTTTCTGCCTGTTTAACAAGCGAATTTCAGCTTTAGTAAGCCATTTTATCCATTTGCCACAACTACCGCAGTATAGTCCCGTATGATTGCCACTCTTTTCGGCAAACACATCGACACTTCCGCATTTCGGACATTTAAACTTTTCCATAATTAACCTCCCTTTGATAAAAACAGAAGCAGTGCCAATATCAATATCATAAATATCAAAGATATAATCCCTAAAAGACATGTCATTCTACCTTGCACTTTCAGAATGACTGCCCCGATACAGTATATTGCGACAAAAGCCATCACTATTGCCACAATTACTCCTATAACCTGTGCTAAAGAAACGGCGTAGCCTATCAAAAAGTTTTTCATTGTCAATATCTCTCCTTAGATGGTGCACTTACTCAACTTCTTTCAAAAGAAAAAAGGAATCCTCGACCTGACTTATATATTTGCCTATGCAAGCAGTTTCAGACTCCTTTTATATAATTCTCGCTCCTTGACCGATGATGTAAAATTTTGTATAATACTATTTGAAACAACTGCAATATTAACATAATCCATCATAAGAAAGGAAGGAGAACATATGCAAAGAGATTATACTCTTAATGCCTTAGATTATAAAATTTTAAGAATTTTATATCCCAAGCCACTTAGCAGGTTGGAATTGGTTTCTAAACTTAAAAAGGACACAGATTTTATATGTCTTAATACACATCTTGAAAATCTATGTGAATTTGGCTATATCTCTTTATGTGCCAACAATACAGATACAATAAGCTCAACAAACAATGAATTGTTTTTTATTACAGAAAAAGGAATTGTAGCCAAGTTTGATAATTCCTATGAAGAAAAAAGTATATATATGACTTGCTTTATATCCGCTATAATTTCTGCTGTTGTTTCAATTATTGTATCGTGTATTATGAATTAACAATGTTGGTTTTTAGAGCAAACGAGTTACTATCCAATATCCTAAAAGGTTCGTTATTACTGCTATTACAAGACAACCAATATATACAAAAATGTCATATGGGAAATTCAAGCCCATTACCCATACAATTTTATTGGCTATTATAATGTCAATAATGGTAATGCTCATTGTAATAATTTGAACTAATCTTATCATCTTTGGTAAACCTCCTTGTTTCTTTTATTTCTATCCCATATTCTGTGTTTTTGGGCGGATTTCCATTTCCGTCCTATTTCTTGTGTAATTACCCACATCTTATCCCATACTTTTGGTAAAGAATATTGGCAATTAGTGTGGTTTTAATGCTATATAATAAGCTACACAAAATGTTATTGACATTACTACTATACTTCCAATAAAAACAAAAAGGTCAAACGGAAAGCACAACTTAAAGACATAGGTAATTATATCAGATATTGTAATATATATAATACCTAAACCAATCGCAGCATTTCCAATTAACCTAACTCTGCAACTGTAATTTTTAATAACAACATTGGTTATTATGAGATATATAATACCAAAAATAATATCAGTAAATAAACTTTTCATATAGCATCAAATCCTGTCTGCATAAATACAAACCCCTTACTCGACATTCTTTCTTTTGCAATGTTGAAATACTCCTTGTCGATTTCAATGCCTATGAAGTTTCTTTGTAAATCCATACAAGCAGCACCTGTTGTACCCACACCCATAAATGGGTCAAGCACAGTATCGCCAACGCTTGATGAGTTTTCAACAAATATTTTCATAAGCTCTACCGGCTTTTCGGTAGGGTGCTTCTTACTGCCAATAATATTGGGAATTTCAAAACAGTTGCTTGTTCCCCGATGGTTTATGTATCTTGCCTTTCCCTTTCTGAGAAGCAGAATGTACTCACACTGCTGCATATAAAAGCAATTCGGTGTTTTGTTATTCTTCTTCCAAACAAGAAGATTAACGTATTTAAAACCCACTTTTTCAGCTTCGACTTGCAGGTCTTTAAGATTTCTGCCATTTGTCATAATATAACAGTGACAACCATCTTTAAGAACACGGTAAACCTCCGGCAGCCACTCCGAAAAGGTTATATCATTGTTGGGAAACATTTTGCCCTGCCTTGCAGCTGATGGAACATCGCCAATATTCTTTTTTATCCACTTGTTTCCGATTTTTGAGCCATCTGAAATCACTCTTTTCTGAAGAATACCACCGCATTCATTTTTCTTGACCTCTACAGTAACACCACCTGAAACAAGTTTGTATGGTGGGTCAGTTACGACTAAGTCAATACAGCATTCTTCCATATCTTTCAAAACTTCCAAACAGTCTCTGAAATAAAGTTTACTTTCCATATATACTCCTTTACTGTTTGACAGTGTCAAATGAATACTGAAGTTTCACCTAAAAAATTCAAATATCTTATATATAATAAGTATTATCACACCAAACACTATTAACAGTCCTGCCAACGCAAACCAAGTTTCATCAGACGGTGCTGAAAAATTGCAAGGCATATAAATAATCATCAGCTATTCCTCCTTTTTCTTTCCGGCAACTTTGGTCAAGTATTTACCTTGGATTTATATCTCTGTGCAGATTCTTATGCTTCTGCACGCTTAATCCCTCTGCCGCTCTCCTTGTTTCTTCGGCAGCTCTGGCAGCCCGTGCTGCTCCAAGAGCATTATCAAAGGATGAACGGTCTGATTTGTTTTTAGTGGGAGTTGTTTTGTCTTTATATTTGTTACGAATTCTGCTGCACAGTTTATCGTTGCCACCCAATGTTACAATCTGAAATTTACCTTCATGCTCAGGATCTTTTTCCATAACAAACTCCTGATGGTATTTTTTAAGCTCCTTTTTCAGATGGTCGGCAACGTCCTTTGTCAAATCAGATTCAATATGTATTCCTGCTCTCGGATTTCTCCTTATAAGCTTTTTAACACTTTTAAGCTCATACTTTTTCACATTGGCACCTATATTTGTTCCTATATGTTTTGCAGCATAGCGAAAAGGTCTTGAAGCCTGTCTGATAGAATAACGTCCCATAGCCTTTAAAAAAGCAAGAATAATATCCCTTGCTCTATCTTCATTATCCATATCTTATATATCAACTCCTTTTATTTATTTGTTCATAAAATTCAAATGCTTCATCGAGAGATGTTTTCTTTTTCTTAGAAGCAGATGGTAAATCCCCATCATCATCAAAGGATATATCATCTATCAACACTCGTTTGTTTTCCTTGTCCCGTAATATTTTATCGTCAATCTTCTTTTGAGCGGAGGTCACAGCCTCGTCTCTGAAGTCCTCGGAAGAAAGGTCACTTATAAGATCTTTTATCCCTTTGAAATCAGGAAAGTATTCTGCATATCCAAGAATAAAACCTCTGTCCTCATCACTTAATGAGGGAGCAGCTATATATCCTTCCACTTCTTCTGCTTTTTGATTCCAAAAAGAAACAATTCGTGAGGTTTCGTCCTCATCAAAATACGAATTGTGGCTGCCAAAATAAAAATTGTCATTGTCCATAACATCAATCAGGGCAAAAAGAATTTTTATCTTTTCCTCAATACTTGCAGAATTGTCAATCCGTTCTTCCACAAACGGAGCAATCAGATACTCTATTCTGAATGCGTACTCTTCCAAAATTAATCACCTCCAGAAATGAAAAATGCACTTGAAGTTATTATCGTCCAAGTGCATATGCTTATATTTATTATTAATTCTTTTTAGTTAATCCATCACATTTCTCTTTTTTGTCCCCATTTTAACTTTAACGTATATAGAATTTATAGAAGATGTAAGGCAACAATCAAAAGTAAAGCACAAATTATTGGATATAGTCGTGATAGTGTTGTTTGCAAAATTGGCAAATGCTGATGATTGGGAGGAGATAGTGAATTTTGCAGAGTATCACGAGGCTTTTCTGAAGAAGTATATAGAACTGAAAAATGGCATACCATCACATGACACTATACAAAGGGTATTTGAAAATATTAATCCGGAGTATATTCAGTTTTTATACAGTAAATGGTGAAAAGGCTGATCATATAGTTTCAGCATGGAGTGATGAAGACGGCTTTTGTCTTGGACAAAAGATAGTTGAAGAGAAGAGCAACGAGATAAAAGCCATACCTGAACTTCTGAAAGCAATAAATATAAAAGGTCAAGTTGTAACTATAGATGCAATGGGAACACAGACTAAAATAGCCGAAACTATCAAAGACAGAAGGGCAGACTATGTTCTGGCGCTAAAAGAGAATCATCTGAATTTATATAAAGATGTAAAAGATTATTTTGATGATGCAGAATTCTGTAAAAAAATAAAGAATAAAAAGAACTACAAAAAGACGGTTGAAAAGGCTCATTCACAAATAGAAACAAGGGAATATTATCAGACAAATGATATAAAGTGGCTTGCAGACAAGGATAAATGTAAGGGCTTGAAAACTATCGGAATGATAGTAAAAACCATAAAAAAGAATGATTATACAGTAGTTGAAAAAAGATATTATTTAAGTAGTTTGGCGCCTGATATAGAATTATTTTCGAAAGCAGTGCGGCAGCATTGGTCAGTAGAAATAATGCATTGACATTCAGATGTTACTTTTAAGGAAGATGCCAATACAATATTAAATAAAATATCAGCTCAGAACTTAAATATAATAAATAAATAGTGTTTATCAATACTAAAAACCTTCAGCATAGCAAGGTTTGAAAGGGGCAAGCGCAGATTATCATTAAGAAAGAAGAGATTTCATATCAGTATGTGTGCAGAAGAATACACTACACAAATAATGAACCTTTAAAATTTTGAAAAATTTATAAACGTATAAAAATTTGAAATATAACATTTCATGCGTACGTCCTGCCTAAACACACGTGAATCTAATTTTGAAATATAATTGTAATATAAATGGAAATGAAGATATGTTATAATCACAAAGAGGTGGTATAATGTGTCAAGTTTTGAGAAATTACAAGTAATAATTAAAGAATCTAAAAGAATGGCTGCTCATAAAGGATATTATTATAAAGTATCAGATATTTTAACAATGATGATATGTGGTATGTTATGTAATCTGC
>CANQXR010000060.1 GCA_947627855.1 uncultured Clostridia bacterium | reverse complement strand
GGTCGGGGGCAGGTGACGGGTGGGGCAAAGGAACAGGGACGGACAAGTCCGTCCCTGTTCCTTTGCCCCACCCGTCACCTGCCCCCGAGCAGCCCCTACGGATTTAACCGAAAATAAAAAACGCCCGTACAAAAATGTCGGGCGAATTTATTCATCAATTTTCTGATGATGTGTCAGTAATCTTGGCAGGATTAATCTTTATGCCGGGTCCCATTGTTGATGAAATAACAACACTTCTTAAATACTGACCCTTTGCAGCCGAAGGTCTTGCCTTGATAATTGCACTCATAAGAGTACGGAAGTTTTCGAGAAGTTTCTGATTGTCAAATGAAGCCTT
Organism: uncultured Clostridia bacterium; assembly: GCA_947627855.1. Classification (GTDB taxonomy): domain Bacteria; phylum Bacillota; class Clostridia; order Lachnospirales; family CAG-274; genus JAJQCI01. Next base: position 13,064 of record CANQXR010000060.1, on the reverse strand, counting down.
GCCGATGGGAACATGGATAATATTTGTTCTGTCAAGACGATATTCAATTTTACCTGCCTTGATTTCCTTAACTGCGTTTGCAATATCCATAGTAACCGTGCCGGCCTTTGGATTGGGCATAAGTCCCTTGGGACCTAACAGACGACCAATTCTACCGAGCTGTCCCATCATATTGGGAGTAGCTACAACAACATCGAAATCAAACCAGTTTTCGCCCTGGATCTTAGCGATCATATCCTCTGCGCCTACATAATTTGCGCCGGCTGCTTCAGCTTCATCAGCCTTATCACCTTTAGCAATAACCAATACACGAACATCTTTACCTGTACCGTTTGGAAGTACAACAGCACCACGAACCTGCTGGTCCGCTTGTCTTGAGTCAACACCTAAACGAATATGCGCTTCTACAGTTTCGTCGAATTTAGCGGAAGCTGTTTTCTTAACAAGCTCTACTGCATCTTCTGTGTCATAAAGTCTTGCCTTTTCAACAAGCTTTGCGCTTTCCTTATATTTTTTGCCTCGTTTCAAAATAAGTCCTCCTTATGTGGTAATATCGGGAAGATACCCCTCCCACTGTATTAACGGGTTATATAAATTATTCTTTAACAACAATACCCATGCTTCTTGCAGTTCCCTTGATCATGCTCATAGCTGATTCAAGATTGGCTGCTGTTAAGTCGGGCATTTTCATTTCGGCAATTTTCTGAACGTCCTCTAAGGTTACGGTTGCAACCTTTTCCTTATTGGGTACGCCCGAAGCCTTATCAATATTGGCCGCCTTCTTAAGAAGAACCGCTGCCGGAGGAGTCTTTGTTATAAATGTGAAAGACTTGTCCTGGAATACTGTGATAACAACGGGAATAATAAGACCTGCATCCTTCTTTGTTCTCTCATTGAATTCCTTGCAGAATCCCATTATGTTTACACCCTGCTGACCAAGTGCGGGACCAACCGGGGGAGCCGGAGTCGCCTTGCCTGCCGGAATCTGTAATTTTACATAACCTTGTATTTTTTTTGCCATTATCGGCACCTCCTATAAATGTGGTAATAGCGGGATTTTCCCTCCCACTAAGGGCATACGCCCCAAAAACTTTACGCTGTTTAAATGCTGCTAATCTGACTAAAGTCAAGCTCAACAGGGGTTTCTCGGCCAAAAAGCGAAATCTTGACAACAACTGTCTTTTTATTGATGTTGACCTCCTTAACCGTACCCGTAGATGATTTGAAGGGTCCATCGTTTATAAGCACAGTTTCGCCTATCTTATGATCAAAAGTAACGACCTTCTGCTTTTCAAGCCCGTTTGACCTTACCTCTTCATCGGTAAGGGGCTGCGGTTTTGAATAATCTGTGCCTACAAAGCTGGTTACGCCTCTTGTATTTCTTACAAGATACCATGTGTCATCGGTCAAAACCATTTTAATAAATACATAGCAGGGATATTTATTTCTCTTGCCTGTTTTCTTTGAACCGTCGCTTCTTATTTCCACATATTCCTCTTCGGGTATATGCAGCTCACAAATCAGATCCTGAATGTTTCTGTTTTTTACTGTTTTGGCAATGTCGCCCATCACCTTATTTTCATATCCCGAATAGGTATGAATGACATACCATTTAGGCTCCTGTTTCTCGGCCATTATATCACCCCATTAAATTATTTCACTAAGTTTACAAGCGTCTTATAGAGATATTCAAAAACTTCGTCATATCCCCAGATAATAACGCCAACAATAAGTGAAAGACATATTACCGTAAATGTTTCCTTAATAAGAGTCTGTCTTGAAGGCCAGATTATCTTACGGAATTCAGCCATATGCTTGTCATAAAACTGCTGAACAGATGACTTTTTTTTCTTAGAAGCTGATTTTTTGGTGTTATTCTCTTCCATTATGATACCCCTTTCTTTAAAAAGGTACATCCGCTGTTGTCACAGATTATTTGGTTTCTCTGTGAGTTGTGTGTTTATTGCAGAATTTGCAATATTTCTTTACTTCCATTCTTTCAGGATGTACTCTTTTGTCTTTCATCGTATTATAATTACGCTGTTTACATTCAGTACATGCTAAGGTAATTCTTGTTCTCAAAACTTCCACCTCACTTTACTCTGAATTTGAATTTTGCCGCCGAAAAAAAAGCAGCATAAAAAAAGACGTCTGACCGTCAACGATCATATTAACATATAAAGACGTCTGTGTCAAGCTTTTTTCCGCAAAAAATCAATATTTCGGAACAAAAAAAGACCGGAGAAAAATCCCCGGTCAGATTTATTTAAATATTATTTTGCAGCAAGTTCCTTATATTTGCCAAGTCTTCTCTTAGCGTCAGCTTCGCAAAGCTCAAAGAGTTCTGCAGCTGTATCCGGGAACTGGCGTGCAAGTGAGTTATAACGTACTTCACTCTTGATGAAATCCTGGAAGGACTCTGTGGGTTCCTTTGAATCCAGTGAGAAGGGATTCTTTCCTTCTGCTTCAAGAGCGGGGTTATAACGATAGTTCTGCCAATATCCGCACTCAACGGCTCTCTTAGCTTCCTTCTGTGAGAAGTTCATCTTGATGCCGTGGTTGATACATGGAGCATAACCGATTATGAGTGAAGGTCCCTTATAGCTTTCAGCTTCTACGATAGCCTTTATAAGCTGGTTCTTGTCATAGCCCATATTAACCTGAGCAACATATACATAGCCATAGCTCATAGCCATCATACCAAGGTCTTTCTTGCGGATCTTCTTGCCTGATGCAGCAAACTTAGCAATAGCAGATCTCGGTGTTGACTTTGAAGCCTGACCGCCTGTATTTGAATATACTTCAGTATCGAATACGAATACGTTTACGTCCTCGCCTGATGCAAGTACATGGTCAAGTCCGCCATATCCTATATCATAAGCCCAGCCGTCGCCGCCGAAGATCCACTGGCTCTTCTTTACAAGCTGATCCTTAGCTGCAAGTATATCTGATGCAAGCTTCTTAACTTCGCCCTCAGCCTCGCCAACGCAAGCCGAAAGTGCTTCAACAAGAGCAGCCGATGTAGCCTTTGAAGCTTCGCCGTCGTTCATTGTGTCGATCCATGCGCCGCAGGCAGCCTTAACGCTGTCGCTTGCGTCAGAATCCATAAGAGCCTCTGCCTTGATCTTTATAAGCTCTCTCTGCTGCTTAACAGATGTGTACATACCAAGACCGAATTCAGCGTTATCCTCGAAGAGTGAGTTGCACCATGCAGGGCCTTGTCCCTTATCGTTTGTCGTATAAGGTGTTGAAGGAGCAGAGCCGCCCCAGATCGATGAACAGCCTGTTGCGTTTGCAATATACATTCTGTCGCCGAAAAGCTGAGTGATAAGCTTAGCATAAGGTGTTTCGCCGCAGCCTGCGCAAGCGCCTGAGAATTCAAATAACGGCTTCTCGAACTGGCTTCCCTTAACGGTGTTCTTGTTCATAGGATTCTTCTTTGTGGGAAGTGAAACAAGATAATCCCATACGGGGATCTCAGCGTGCTGAGAATCGATAGGAGCCATTGTAAGAGCAGATTCCTTAGCGGGACAGATGTCAGCGCAGTTTCCGCAGCCTGAGCAGTCAAGCACGTCAACCTGAATCTTGAACTTAAGTCCCTTTGCTCCCAGAGCGTCCTTAACAGCGATAGGTGAAGGAGCTGCTGCTACTTCCTCGTCTGTAAGAAGGAAAGGTCTGATTGCAGCGTGAGGACATACATATGAGCACTGGTTGCACTGTATACACTTGCTGATATCCCAAACGGGAACATCGATAGCGATACCACGCTTTTCATAAGCTGCTGTACCGGGCTCGAAGGAACCGTCCTCGATGCCTGTGAATGCAGAAACTGGAAGCAGATCGCCCTTCTGAGCATTCATAGGATCTACTATGTTCTTTACAAAATCAGGTCTTTCAGCTACGGCAGCAGCCTCGTCATCGGGAGCGTCAGCCCAGCTTGCGGGAACCTCAACCTTTTTAACCTTTGCTATACCCGCGTCAACAGCCTGATAGTTCATATTAACGATAGCGTCGCCCTTACGTCCGTAGGTCTTTTTGATTGCCTGCTTCATGAAGTCAACAGCATCGTCAATGGGAATAATGTTTGCAATCTTGAAGAATGCAGCCTGAAGTACGGCATTGAACTTGCTTCCAAGACCAAGCTCCTTGCCTATATCTACGGCGTCAATAATATAGAAGTTGATATTTTTCTTAGCCAAAGCTCTCTTAACCTCTGCAGGAAGATTAGCCTCAAGCTCGTCCTCCGACCAGATAGTGTTAAGAAGGAAGCTTCCGCCTTCCTTAATGTCAGAAACCACATCATACTTTGTAAGGTATGACTGCTGATGACAAGCTACGAAATCGGCTGTCGTTACAAGATAGGGGCTTCTGATAGGATCCTTACCGAAACGAAGGTGAGAAACGGTTATGCCGCCCGACTTCTTTGAGTCATATGAGAAATAAGCCTGAGCATACATATCCGTATGGTCGCCTATGATCTTGATTGAGTTCTTGTTTGCGCCTACAGTACCGTCTGAACCAAGTCCCCAGAATTTACATGAGGTCGTATGTTCGCTTGTAACGTCAACCTCCGGACCTGCATCCAGTGAAAGATTTGTTACGTCGTCCTTGATTGCGATTGTGAACGGATTCTTAGGCTTGTCAGCGTCAAGGTTTTCATATACGGAAATGATATGAGCAGGAGTTGTGTCCTTTGAACCAAGACCGTAGCGTCCGCCTACGATTTCTCTTACATCGCCCTTCTGGAAGAAGGCTGTACAAACGTCCAGATAGAGAGGCTCGCCCTGTGAACCGGGTTCCTTCGTTCTGTCAAGAACAGCTATCTTCTTAGCAGTAGCGGGGATTGCAGCGAGGAATTTTTCAGCTACGAAAGGTCTGTAAAGGTGTACGTTTACAAGACCAACCTTTTCGCCCTTAGCCGTTAAGTAGTCAATGGTTTCTTCGATACAGTCGCAGACAGAACCCATAGCTACGATAACCTTCTCAGCATCGGGAGCGCCGTAGTAATTGAAAAGCTGATAATCTCTGCCTGTAAGCTTTGAGATTTCTGCCATATATTCTTCAACCACAGCGGGAACATTGTCATAATAGGGGTTGCACGCTTCACGAGCCTGGAAGAAGATATCCGGGTTCTGAGCGGTACCTCTTGTTACGGGATGTTCGGGATTAAGCGCATGATCCTTAAAGGCCTTGACAGCGTCCCAATCAACAATTTTAGCGAGATCGTCATAGTCAAGAAGCTCGATTTTCTGAATTTCATGAGATGTTCTGAAACCGTCGAAGAAATGAAGGAACGGAACCTTTCCCTTGATAGCTGAAAGGTGAGCAACCGCTCCGAGATCCATAACCTGCTGAACGCTTGAAGAAGCAAGCATAGCAAAGCCTGTTGCACGGCATGCCATAACATCGGAGTGGTCACCGAAGATATTAAGAGCATGAGAAGCAACGCATCTTGCCGAAACGTGGATAACGCAGGGAAGAAGCTCGCCGGCAATCTTATACATATCGGGAATCATGAGAAGAAGTCCCTGTGAAGCCGTATAGGTAGTTGTCAAAGCACCTGTTGAAAGTGAGCCGTGTACAGCGCCTGCAGCGCCGGCCTCCGACTGCATTTCCACAACCTTGACAGTCTGACCGAAGAGATTCTTTTTGCCTCTGGCAGCGTCCTCGTCTACGTGTTCAGCCATAGGTGATGAAGGAGTGATAGGAAAGATACCGGCAACTTCCGTAAAAGCATATGATATTTCGGCAGCAGCCTGGTTACCGTCCATTGTTTGCATTCTAGGCATTTTTTAAGTCCCCCTTAATTATTATTTGGCTTTTGGCCATTATGTGAGAAATATTTTCTATTCTTGCACGCAAACGGAACAAGAATAAAATACCCTTACAACAATTATAACACAATATTTGAAATAGTAAATAAAAACTTCAAAAATTTTTCAAAAAAATTAAAATTTTTTCTTAAGATAACAGAAATACAGGTATAAAAGCCCCCTGTTTTTTGTGAAAAACAAACAAAAATGCCTCTGTTATCCCCCAACATATTATAAACCCTGCGGCAATGCCTATTATATCGCCGCGGGGCATATAAATCAATCGGTAAATACAGTAAACGAACGCCTGTCCGAAACAGACGGCGCAGCGTGCCCACAGGCTTTTATTTGCGTCCGCCCTCTCGTAAGGGCATACTGAAAAAGGGCGGACGCTTCCGAATTCACAGCTTTTTGCGTGTTCCTCTGCAGCCGGGAACGGAGTTGAGATATTTGGCTCTTGTTGCCATACCGCCCCTTATGTGCCTCTCCGATTTGTTTATTTCAAGAACCTTCCTCGCCTCCTTGGCAAGTACGGGGTCTATTTTAAGCAGTCTTTCCGTAATGTCCTTATGCACCGTGCTTTTCGATATGCCGAATCTTTTGGCGGTTTCTCTCACTGTTGCATTGCTGCGCACAATATAGCGCGCGACCTCCTCCGCTCTTCTTTCAATATATTCCTTCACTACTTATCCTCCATATAAATAAGCTTAACTATTTATATGAAGAAAAATAAATTAATATGAAGAAAAAATCTCCTCCGGATTTGCGTCAATTTCCCTTCCGCCATATGCCTCCTTCATTCTGAGAGCGGCATAGCTGTCTGTAAGGGCGTCCTTCACGCTGTATATTTCCTCTCCCGTTTCTGTATATTTTTTCATTCCCACAAGCATTTTTGCAATCGCCGTTTCGTCCTCCGGCATACAGGTGGCAAAGCGGTTTTCGTACAGACCCTCGCCGCCGAAGCTTATGCCGTTTATAAGTCCCCTTTCGCCGGAAATCCGAAGTGTGTCCCTGTGGGGCATAAAATTTCCGTCAAGATAAGCGACAGTTCCATTTGAATATTCACCCTTTACGCCCTGTATGTTTATATATCTGTCCCTTATTGTGGAGCGGTATTGCACCGGGCAGAAATCATAAAAGCCGCATTTTCCGTCACCGTATTCAAGGGTGAGCCTTACTCTGCTTTTGTCCGAGGTTCTGCCGTCAAAAAAGCTTTCATATCTGCTCATTGTTTCCACAACGGGAAAAATATGCTCCCTGCCGTATATCTTAAATGGCTCGCTCCCCTTTCGCAGAACCTTTCTTATTATGCTTACGGCGTGGTAGTCGTGTATGGCGCTCAGTGTTATGTTGTATGGCTCTCCTATTATATTGCTTTCCATAAGCCTGAGAATGGCTGAATATGTGGGATAGAGATGATATTGCTCCGCCGTCTGAAAAACAGCCCCCTCCCTGTGGAGCCGCCACGCCTGCTTCATTTCGTCAATGCTGCTGCCCAAAGGCGTTTCGCATAAAACAGGTATTCCCCTTTCAAGCCATTCATATGCCGTTTTGAAAATATCGCCCTTGCTGACGGCAATAACGGCAAAATCAGGGGCACATTCCACACATTCCTCTATGGAGCAGGTAGTATGTACGCCTGTTTCGGCAAAAATTCTTTCCGCCTTTTCACGGCTGCGGCAATACATTCCGCAAAGCTCAAAATCATTTGGAAGAGCCGCCGCTATACGGGCATAGAACATAGCCCTCCAGCCCGAACCTATAACTGTAAATCTTATTTTCTTCATATAACCCTCCCCATAAAGCTCACCAGAACAGGTATGGTGATAACCGAAAGCGCCGTAGTGACCACAATATTTCTTATAATTATTTCCGAATCAGCCTTGCAGTCGTTTGCAACCATAAGCACAAGAGCCGCCACAGGCATACCGTTGCTTACCGTTATTATTCCCGTATAAAAATCCGACACATTAAGAAGTCTGCACACCATAAACGACAGCGCCGGAAGAATAATAAGCCGAGGAATCGCAAATTTATAGCAGTTTATGTCCGTGAGGGATTCCTTAAGAGGATAAAGCGCCAATGTTGAACCAAGCACGAGCATAGACAGCGGAGATGTTGTATTTCCCACCATATATATAATGTCATACAATACGCCCTCCGTTCTGAAGCCGGAAATATATATAATAAGAGCCGTCAGCGTCAGCACAAGCCCCGGAGTAAAAAGTCTTTTCAGTCCAAACCCCTCACTCTTTTCACCCGATAAGCTGTAAAACCGCCCGACAGCATAGGTGTATATGTATATGTTGAAAGCAAAGTTTATCATAGATGCATAGAATATGGATTCCGTTCCGAAAAGCATCTGAAAAACAGGATAACCCATAAAGGCATTGTTGGAAAAAACAAGCATACATTCATATATGGGACGGCTTTTTTTGGGAAAGCGAAACAGAACCGCCATAACCCTGCCGAAAATTATAAATGCAAAATACATTATAAAGCCCGCCCCTATCAGAAGCAGCGCACGGCTCCTGTTCTGTGCTGAAGCGCCAAGAGCCGAAGCCACAACAAGCAGAGGAGCGGTGACCTTTGCCACAAGGGCTGAAAGATGCTTGCCCGTATGCTCGTCAATAACATCGGCCTTGCACAATACATACCCTAAAATAAGGATCATAAAAAGCTTTATCATTACTTCAAGAACAACTCCGCCGCTCATTTCATTTCTTCCTCCGCTTTTCTGCTCATAAGCCTGTCGTAAAGAGCGCCGTCAATCGGCAGAGTCACCCTTTCACCAAGCCACGCCGACATATATGCCCCGTTTGTAAGCATAAGTGTCTTAAGCCCGTCCTCTCCGTCAGCTATAAGCCTTTCGTCATGTAAAACAGCGTCCCTGAAATTCTCAAGCATCTCTATGTAAGGCTCCTTCGGCTCTTCGCAGACTATTTCCCTCCTGCTTATCTCCATGCCCTCTCTGCTGAAGGTCGGAGAAGTATTTCCGTATTCCGCAGAATCACCGTGAACCTCAATTGTGAGGGAATCCCCCGACATGGTTATCTTCCCCCTTGAGCCTATTACAGCAAGCTCTTCCTTCACAGGTATCTCCCCTGTCGTCAGTATGAATACGCCGCTTAAATTGTTTTTGTATTCCATAATTATTGTGGCTTCATCGTCCACAGCAAAATCGTTGTACTTGCCAAACCTTATATTTGCGTAAATGCTCTTTGGCATTCCGAAAAGCCACTGCCAGTAGTCCAGAATGTGCTGACCCTGATTTATAAGAGCGCCGCCGCCCTCGCCGGTCCAGCTGCTGCGCCAGCTTCCCGATTTGTGATATGCCTTAGTTCTGTAATAAAGAGAATTTTCAAGTATTATTCTTTTTATCTCGCCTATGCTGCCGTCTGTTATAAGCTCCTTCAGCTTTCTTAATACAGGGTATGTCCTGTTATGGAACATCATACCATATTTCATACCTGAATCAGCCGCCGCCTTAAGCATTCTTTCCGCCTCCGTAATGCTTACGCCGGCAGGCTTGTCACACATAACGTGCTTTCCTGCCCCGAACGCCCTCTCAGCAATTTCGGGATGGGATTTGTGAGGTGTAACTATCAGAACGGCATCAAATAAATCCGTATTTGCAAAAAGCTCATCTATGTCCGAAAAAACAGCCATATCAGTATGTATGTTATCCCTCACCCATTTTTTGTTGACATCACTTCTTGCAACGACCGCCCCAAGACTAAGCCCCTCAATGCCCCCGTCAAGCATTCCGGCATATCTCTTTCCCATTGTTCCCACACCTATAAGCGCAATTCTTACATTGTCACTGCTTTTCATACAAAATCCCCCTTCCAAATCCTTTCACATCTGAAAACATTATAGCATAACCCCCATCTCATTTCAACAAATTACACCCTGTTTTTTATTTCTTGACGATATTGTACAAAAAATATATAATTATCTATATAAATAAAAAATTAAAGGAGCAAATATGAAGCTTATAACCTATCTTTATCAGAACAAAGAATCGATCGGCGCACTTTCCGCCGACAATGAATATGTATATCCCATATCCGACAGTCTGTCTATGAATGAATTTATATGCAGTACAGACAAGGCATCAATAGAAAGGCTCGAACGGGAGATTAGCCTTGAAAAAAAGAATGCCATAAAATATGACAGCGTAACAAAGCTTGCGCCGATACCCACGCCAAAACAAGACATAATATGCCTCGGAGTAAACTATATGGCTCACGCCGAAGAATCGGCAAGGTTCAAAAAGGAGCTTTTTGACGGAAAGCGTGAGTATGCCGTTTATTTTTCAAAAAGAGTGAATGAGGCTGTTCCCGATGGCGGAATTATACATTTAAACAGCAAAATAACAAACAGCCTTGACTATGAAGCCGAGCTGGCTGTTATAATAGGCAAAGATGCAAGAAATGTAAAAGCCGAAGATGCGGAAAAATATATTTTCGGTTATACGATATTGAACGATATAAGCGCAAGAGATATACAGACCCGTCATAAACAGTGGTATATGGGAAAAAGCCTTGCTGACTTCTGTCCCATGGGACCTTGGATAGTCACGGTAAACGAACTTGAAAATTTTCCGGCGCTTAAAATCACCTCAAGGGTAAACGGCGAGTTAAGACAAAACAGCTCGACCGGGCTTATGATATTCAAGCCGGACTACGTTATAGAGGAGCTGAGCAGCTATACGACACTTAAAGCAGGCTCCATAATATCTATGGGAACGCCTGCGGGAGTGGGAATGGGCTTTACGCCGCCCAGATTTCTGAAAAGCGGCGATGTGGTAGAATGCAGCATAGAAAAAATAGGAACTCTCAAAAACATAATTTCATAAACAGCGGTGAACGGCTATGAAAAGACCAATGGTAATATTCCTGTCATTTTTAACATTCGGCATTATATGGGGCAGCCTTGAGCTAAGCCTGTCATGGTTTATTCTGATATCTGTACTGTCCTTTGCCGCCGGGATTCTGTTTTCCTGTTTTTTCAGGTTTAAGGGGCTTATTCTGCTGTCGCTGCTGTTTATTCTCGGCTTTGTTCTTTCATATAATAAGACACACCCCATGAACCATATATGCGATGGCATAGCCGAAAGCAAAAACGAATGTGCATTCACAGGCAGTGTAACCGATGTAAATCTCAGATATATAACCGTAAAGGGAGATAATTTCGGCGTTTTCGGCAAAACAAAGCATAAAACCAAAATAATATGTTATACCGATGAAAGCTATGACGTAGGTGATGAGCTTGAAATAACAGGCAGACTGAACACTCTGTCAGTAAAGTATAATCCCTCGGATTTTGATGAGATACAATATTACGGCTGCAAAGGCATACGCTATAAAATATTTGAGCCGGAAATAAAGCTTAAGGGTCATAATCACAGCCTTTTCCGCTATATGTACTTTCTGAGGGAAAAAGCCCGGTCTGCAATAGACGATATGTATGATGAGGAAAATGCCGGAATTTTAAAGGCTATGCTTCTCGGCAGCCATGAATATCTAACGCAGGATATAAAAACACTCTATAAAAACGCAGGAATATATCATATTCTCGCAATATCGGGTCTGCATATTTCTCTCATAGCAGCGGCTCTTATGCTGATTTTCAGAAAGCGCAGCCACAGCATAATTATAATTGCGCTGTTGTTTGCATACAGCCTGTTTACGGGACTGAGTCCGTCAACAGTCAGAGCCTCCCTCATGATGAGCGTACTTATAATAGGCAGACTGCTGAAAAGGCGGTATGATATCGTTTCGTCAATATGCTTTTCGGCGTTCATACTGCTTGTTGCCAACCCAATGTACATAAAGGACTGCAGCTTTCTCTATTCCTACGGCTCAGTTATAGGCATAGCCATATTTGCTTCACCCTTTGGCAGACTGTTCAGCAGAATAATACCCGGCAAAGGACGGTGCAAAAGCTTTGTCGCCGCTTCATTCGGTACAAGCCTGTCGGCAGTCATAATCACAAAGCTGATGAATATGTGGTTCTTCTATAATTTTTCAGTGTATGACTTTATATCAAACCTGTTTGTTATACCCACCGTATTTCTGACCATATTCTGCGGAGCCGCATCTATACTGCTTTACGGAATGAAAATAAAGCTTTGGGTAATATTCTCATACGGAGCAAAGCTTGTACTCCTTTATTATAGATTTATTGCAGAAATGGTCAATGCTCTGCCCTTTAACATAATATACACAGGCAAGCCGTCCTTTGCCTTTGCCGCTCTTTATGTGATTGCAGTCATAGTTCTGGGACTTGCCATATACAACAAAAGAAAATCCCTCGTGCTGATTTCCATTGCCGCATTTGCTTCGGGCATAACGATAAATGCCCTGCCAAAGCTTTCTGTGGAAATTGCCTATCTCTATGTAGGACAGGGCGATGGCATAATAGGCAGAGCAGACGGCAAAATCTTCGCAATTGACGGCGGAGGCAGCAAACAGGAAATAAATGAAACTGACGAGGGAACGTATACCATGCTGCCTTATCTCAATTATATGGGAGAACGGCATATAGACTATGCATTTGTAAGCCATATTGACAACGACCATTTAAAGGGCATATATGAGCTTGTTGGACAAACGGATATAAAACATATTTATCTGCCCGAAAACTGCGGTTCATCGGAGCTTTACGATGCATTTGTAAAAAAGACGCAGGAATATAATGTTCCGGTAAGCTATATATCAAAGGGTGAAACAGTAAAAATAAATGAAGATATGTATTTTGAATGCCTTTCACCCGATAAAAATGTGAAAGCAGATAACGTAAACGACTCAAGTATGGTAATAAAGTTTTGTGACGGAAACAACACATTTCTTTTTACGGGAGATATATCAGCCGAAGCCGAAAACAGCCTTCTTGATGAAAATCTGAAAGCCGATGTGCTTAAAATAGCCCATCACGGCTCAAAATATTCCTCATCAAAAGCCTTCCTTGCGGCAGTTTCCCCATCTGTCGCCATAATATCCTGCGGCAGAAACAATGTTTACGGCTTTCCCTCCGAAGAAACAAAGGCAAACCTCAAAGACTTTGATATTCCATACTATACAACTGCGGAATGCGGAACTGTAATCGTAAAATCCCAACCCGGCAAAATAAATGTACGTCATGTCATAAATTAAAATTTATGCCAACCGGCTTCAGGAGCAGAGGGGCGGAGCGCGGGCGAGGGGCGAGGGGGAAAAGGGGCGGCTGCGCCGCCCCTTTTCCCCC
>CANQXR010000059.1 GCA_947627855.1 uncultured Clostridia bacterium | reverse complement strand
GGAGGAGGGGACAAACAGGAGGACAAGTCCTCCTGTTTGTCCCCTCCTCCCGCTCCCTCCCCTCGCCCCCGCCCCGTGGGTGCCCGCACCTGTGACATCGGATACCCGATGTCACAGGTGCGGGCACCCACGGAAGAATGTCTGTCATAAAGAATTTTACATTATTACATTTTTGTTACAATGAAAATACGTCATTGACAGATACTTTTAAAGGTAATATACTAAAGGAAGCCGGCAAAGCACTATATATGGAATTTTATTTATAAAAATGTCGATATTTAGTAGGAGGTGCAACATGGTACAAATAATAAAAAAAGACGGCACTCTTGAAGATTACAACAGACAAAAAATAATCGCTGCCGTTTCAAAATCCGCCCAAAGAGTTATGTACAGCTTCAAAAGCTATGAGCTTGAAGCCATATGCTCTTATGTGGAAGATAAAATCAGATCCAATTTCCTTGAGAAAATACCTATCCAGACTATGCACAACTTAGTTGAAAGTGCCCTCGAAGAAATTGAACCGAGAGTAGCCAAGAGCTATAAAGACTATCGGAATTATAAAAAAGACTTCGTCCATATGCTGGATAATGTGTACAGAAAGGCACAGTCGGTCATGTACATAGGTGATAAAGAAAACTCAAATACGGATTCCGCACTTGTAGCCACAAAAAGAAGTCTTATTTACAATCATCTCAACAAAGAACTTTACAAGAAGTTTTTCCTCACCACCGATGAGCTTCAGGCATGTAAGGACGGTTATATATATATTCATGATATGTCAAGCAGACGTGACACTATGAATTGCTGTCTTTTCGATATGCAGACAGTCCTCTCCGGCGGCTTTGAAATGGGCAATCTCTGGTACAACGAGCCAAAAACCTTGGACGTTGCCTTTGATGTTATAGGCGACATTGTTCTGTCAACGGCTTCACAGCAGTACGGCGGCTTTACTGTGCCCGAAATAGACAAAATATTGGAGCCTTACGCACAGAAATCATATAAAAAGCATAAGGAAGAGCTGTTGGATTTTCTTAAGGAAACAAAGGGCGAAATCACCGACAACGATATGGCTGTTGTAGAAAAAACAGCTCTCAAAAAGCTTAAGCGTGAATTTGAACAGGGCTTTCAGGGCTTGGAATATAAGCTTAATTCTGTAGGTTCAAGCAGGGGCGACTATCCGTTTATTACAATAACTTTAGGTCTTGGCAGAAAACCCTTTGAAAAAATGGCTTCCATAACGGCTCTTGAAGTCCATATGAACGGACAGGGCAAAAAGGAAAATAAAAAGCCCGTACTGTTTCCCAAAATCGTATTCCTCTATGACGAAAATCTCCATGGCGAGGGCTGCGAGCTTGAAGATGTATTCAACGCCGGCGTGGAATGCTCAAGAAAAACAATGTACCCCGACTGGCTTTCTCTCACAGGCGATTCCTACGTTGCCGAAGCCTATAAAAAATACGGCGTTGTAATCAGTCCCATGGGCTGTCGTGCATTTCTTTCGCTTTGGTTTGAAAGAGGAGGAGTCAAGCCTGCCGACGAAAACGATAAGGCAGTTGTTGTGGGCAGATTCAATCTGGGCGCCATATCCCTCCACCTTCCCATGATATATGCAAAGGCACAAAAGGAAAGCCGTGATTTCTACGAGGTTCTGGACTATTATCTTGAGATGATACGTTCCCTTCATAAAAAAACCATAGAATACCTTGGCGAAATGCGTGCTTCTACAAATCCCGTAGCATACTGCGAGGGAGGCTTCTATCAGGGTCATCTTAAGCCGTCCGACAAAATCGGTCCTATACTTAAGCCCTGTACGGTTTCTTTCGGCATAACCGCATTAAACGAGCTTCAGGAGCTTCACAACAGGAAATCCCTCGTTGAAGACGGTGCTTTTGCAATAGAGGTAATGGAGTATATAAACAAAAAAATTGCAGAATACAAGGAAGAGGACGGCATAAACTACGCCATGTATGGTACTCCCGCCGAAAGCCTTTGCGGACTTCAGGTGGAACAGTTCCGCAAGCTCTACGGTATTGTGCCAAAGGTTTCGGACAGACCTTATGTAAGCAACTCCTTCCACTGCCACGTTACCGAGGATATAACCCCCATACAGAAGCAGGATCTCGAAAAGCGTTTTTGGAACCTTTCAAACGGCGGAAAAATACAATATGTCAAATACCCCATAAATTACAACCGTGACGCTGTGGTAACCCTGATAAAACGTGCTATGAAAATGGGCTTTTACGAGGGTGTAAACCTTTCTCTTGCCTATTGTGACGACTGCGGTCACCAAGAGCTTGAAATGGATGTCTGTCCCAAATGCGGCAGCCGCAACCTCACAAAAATAGACAGAATGAACGGCTATCTGAGTTATTCGAGAGTTCATGGAGATACTCGCCTTAATTCGGCAAAAATGGCTGAAATTGCTGAAAGAAAGAGTATGTAGCCATGAAATTCCACAATATTACTCATGATGATATGAAAAACGGGGACGGACTGAGGGTCGTTCTTTGGGTATCCGGCTGCCTTCACAGATGCAAAGGCTGTCAGAACCCTATAACATGGGACGAAAACTGCGGTCTTGACTTTGACGAAGCCGCCGAAAACGAAATATTCGAACAGCTTGAAAAGGATTATATATCAGGTCTTACGCTGAGCGGCGGCGACCCTCTGTTTCCCTCAAACAGACAAGCTATAACTGAGCTTGTTGGGAAAATAAGAAATCGCTTTCCCGAAAAGACAATATGGCTTTATACCGGCTATACATGGGAGGACATAAGAAATATTGAAGTAATAAGGCTTACAGATGTGGTGGTCGACGGCAGATTTGTTGAGGACCTTGCCGACAACAACCTCATGTGGCGCGGCTCCTCCAACCAAAGAGTTATAGACGTTAAAAAAAGTCTTGCAGCCGACAAGGTTATACTTCACTGCGAATAATCAAGGAGATAAAAATGGAAATTTATTTTGCCAAAATCAGAAAAGGGGCTAAAATACCCGATAAAGAGCCATATAATGCAGGTCTTGATATCTATCCCTGCTTTGATGAGGACTATATGCTTATCCCTCCGGGCGGCACACGCCTTGTTCCCACGGGCATAGCCTCAGCCATACCTGAGAATTATTATATACAGATAGAAGAAAGAGGCTCCAGCGGCAGCAAGGGAATAAAATATTCCGCAGGTGTTATAGATTCAAGTTATAGGGGTGAGTGGTTTCTTGCCACTACAAACACAAATACAAAACCCGTCATAATATCAAAGCTTGATATGGAGCTTCTCCCCGATTCTGTAAAGACTCTTATAAAGGAAAGCTTCATAATATATCCCTATGAAAAGGCTCTGTTTCAGGGCGTTATACACAGTGTTCACAATGAGCTTGACAGACGTGAAATATCATATGACGAGCTTAAAAACATACCCTCAGAAAGAGGAAGCGGCAGCCTCGGCAGCAGCGGCAAATGATGTCGCTTAGCCGGGGGCACGACAAAGGGCGGACAGCTTTGCTGTCCGCCCTTTGTCGTGCCCCCGGCGGTCAGGTCTTATAAACCATCTCCGATGGTTCATAAGACCTGAGCAGCCTATTTTTCAGCATATATTATTTCAAAATCAGTCCCCTCATCAGCCAATGTAAAGCTGTCCTTAAGTCCCTCTGTAATATATATTCCTCCGTCTTTCGTTATGAAGACAACATCAAACAAGCCTTTGTTTCTTTTCCAGAATGATACAGCCTTTTCCCGCCCCATAACAAAAAGCGATGTGGAATAAGCATCAGCCAGTGTGCAGTCATCAGATATTACGGTGACAGAGCATAAATCATTTTCCGCCGGTCTGCAGGTTGACGGATCCATAATATGGTGATATCTCTTTCCATTTTCCTCAAAATACCTCTGATAATTTCCCGATGTGACTGCCGCTCCCTCGTCAAGCTCTATAAAGCCTGCATATTCTCCCTCATTTACAGGATCGGCAACAGCTATTTTCCACAAAGAGCCGTCCGGCTTATCTCCCATACACTGTACGTTTCCCCCAAGAGATACCAGCCCCGCATCAACTCCCATCTCCTCAAATATACGCATAACTCTGTCCGAAGCATATCCCTTTGCAACAGCCCCCAAATCGATCTCCGTTTTCTCTCCGACAGATACTGTCATTGTGTCGTCGTCAAGCTTTATTTCCGAGCAGTTCACGTTCGCCTTAAGCTCCTCAAGCCTTTTGTCCTCCGGAACCTTATAATCTCCTGTGGTAAATCCCCATTCCTTAACAACGGGATAAATCGTAATGTCGATAGCGTGCCCCGTAAGCTCTCCATATCCGACAGCCTCTTTTATAAGCCTGTATGTGTCCTCAGATGTCTGCATGGTCTTGCTTCGGTTAAGCCTGTATATTTCGCTGTTTTCATTGGTCGTTGAAAACAGCCCGTCAAGACGGCGTATTTCACTTTCGGCGGCGTTCACAGCCTCCTCCGCTCCCTTGCCCCATGCAGTGAGGGTCATAGGCGTATCCATTGCAATTATAGTGTCGCTGTATTCAATGCTTCGTCCGCAGCCCGAAATAAAAGCGAAAAGCACGAATATATATATGATGTTCCTTAATTTCATACACCGCTCTCCTGTTTTCCGGAAATATCCTCACCAATCATCTCCAGAAAATTTTCCTCGCTTATAATGGGGATCCCCAGTGCCTTTGCCTTTTTGTTTTTTGAAGATGATGAGCTTACATCGTTGTTTATAAGATAGCTTGTATTTTTTGAAACTGCCGAGGTAACCTTTCCGCCTCTCGCTTCAATCTCCTTCTGCATTTCACGGCGGTTTTTATAGTGCATAACCTCACCGGTTATTACAAATGTCATTCCCTCAAGAACGGGTGTGCTTTCTTCCGCCATGGGTACTTTAATCCTGACATAACCGCAAAGCCTGTCAAAAAGCCGTATGTTTTCTTCATTTCCGAAATATCTGACTATGCTTTTTGAAATGACCTCCCCATATCCGTCAACAGACATAAGCTCGTCAAAATCCGCCTTCTTGATTCTTTCCGTATCATATCGGAACTTTTCACACAAAAGCCTTGCGTTTCCCAAGCCTACATTTTCTATGCCCAAAGCAAAAATCATATTTGGCAGCTCGACGTCCTTGGCTCTTTCTATTGCCGCCATAAGATTTGAAAATGACTTTTCACCGAATCCGTCCATAGAAATTATTTCGTCCTTATATTTGCCAAGGGTGAAAATATCGGTAAAAACCCTTATAAAGCCCCTGTCCGTAAATTTTTTTATTGTTTCGTCACTCATGCCCTCTATGTTGAAAGCATCTCTTGAACAGAAGTGGCTCAGCCCCTCCACAATCTGCGCAGGACAGTTGGGATTCGGGCATTTAAGAGCCTTGCCGTCACGAAGAGCCACAACCTCCGTTTCCTCACCGCATACGGGGCAGTCCGCAGGATAATCAAGAGTACCGCTCTTTGTAAGGTTTTCGGCTATCTGTGGTATTATCATATTCGCCTTGTATACCGTTATTCTGTCGCCTATGCCAAGCCTTAACCCCTCAACAATGCTTAAATTGTGTAGACTTGCCCTTTCCACAGTAGTGCCCTCCAGCTCTACGGGGTCAAAAACAGCAATTGGATTTATAAGCCCTGTGCGTGATGTGTTCCATATAACCCTTCTGAGAGTTGTTTCGGCAAGCTCGTCCGCCCACTTGAATGCAAGGGAGTCCTTCGGGAATTTTGCCGTTGCCCCAAGGCTTCTGCTGTAAGCTGCATCATCATAGGTAAGAACAAGCCCGTCCGATGCAAACTCATTTTTTTCTGTTCTTTTTTCAAATTCCCTAACCGCCTCCGCAACGGTTTCCCTGTTCACCTTCTCATACTCCACAAATTCAAAACCAAGCCCTCTGATAAAATCTATGCCCTCGCTTTTAAGTGCAAAATCCATATTTTCGGCGGAAATAAGGGTGTAGATTATGCAATTTACGTTTCTTTCGGCACAGACTTCGCTGTTAAGCTGTCTGACTGAACCGCTGCATAAATTTCTTGGATTCTTGTACTGCTCCTCAATTGGCAGCTTTTCGTTTATGCGTTCAAAATCCTTATACCTGATTATAGCCTCTCCACGCAGAATAAGCTCTCCCTTAAAGGATATCCTCCTCGGAATATTTTTGAAGGTAAGAGCATTGTGAGTTATATCCTCTCCCACCAGACCATTTCCTCTGGTCACAGCACGGAAAAGCTGTCCGTCCCTGTATGTCAGAACCACCGTAAGCCCGTCAAGCTTCCACGATAAAAGTCCCTCTCTGTCCCCAAGAAAATCCGCAAGCTTGTCAACGTCCTTTGTTTTGTCAAGAGACAACATTCTGCTCTCATGAGTAACCTTTTCAAGTCCGCTTAAAACAGTATATCCCACCTTTTGCGTAGGACTGTCGGCAAGCACAAGTCCACTCTGTGCCTCAAGTCCTGCAAGCTCGTCATAAAGGGCATCATATTCCCTGTCAGACATAATTTCCCTTGCTTCACTGTAATACGCCCTTGAAGCATCGTTTAAAATATCAACAAGCTCCCTCATTCTGTCCTTCATCATTTTCCTCACCTGTCCTTCACTGTTTAGAATATTTTAACATCTTTTAATATTTTTGTCCACATTCCTTTTTTATAAGCATTCCCATTAAATCTGCTGAAAAATACAATTTCTGCCTGAAAACAGACTGTAATATATTAAGATTTTTTTATTTTTTCTTGTTAATAATTGAAACGCACATTTATTTATGCTAATATATTTATAAGCCATATTCCGACACTGCTGCGGAGCCACGTCGTCGGAGCTTCGCCTATGCGGCGTTGGGACGGGCGATAAGCAGCGGCGACGTAGGAGCCGCTGCTTATCGCCCCTCATTGGTCCGCTGTTCCGCTCATCTCACAGAGATGCGCGGAACAGCGGGGCATCAAAAAGAAAAAAGGAGGAAAGAGAATGGGAACCCTTAAACCCATTATAAAAGTGAGGAATCTCAGAAAGGAATATCCCGCCGGAGAAGAAGCCGTAGTCGCTTTAAATGATATAAGCTTCGATATTATGCCCGGAGAAATATGCTGTATATTCGGTCAGTCAGGCTCCGGCAAAAGCACTCTTTTAAATCAGCTTGCCGGACTTGAGCCGCCTACATCGGGAGATATATTCATAGGCAGCATACCCGTTTCAAAGCTGTCAGAAAATGACCTCGCCATATTAAGACAAAGATATCTTGGGTTTATATTTCAGTCATATAATCTGATGGATAATATGACGGCTGTTGAAAACACCGCTTTGCCTCTTGTTTTCAAGGGAGTGGAAAAAAAAGAACGTGAAAAACAGGCAATACGGCTTCTTAAATCCGTAGGACTTGGTGAAAGACTCAACCACTACCCCAACCAGATGTCAGGCGGACAACAGCAGCGTGTCGGAATAGCAAGAGCCTTTATAACAAAGCCCAAAATAATATTTGCAGACGAGCCAACAGGGAACCTCGATTCAAAAACAACAATTGAGGTTATGGAAATGATAAGGGATTTTGCAAAAAAATACAATCAGACCATTATACTTGTAACCCATGAAGCCGACCTTGCCGGATATGCAACAAGAATAATAACACTGTCCGATGGTAAAATAATAAGTGATACAAGAAAGGAAGAGGAAAACAATGCATAAAAGAATAATGGGGCTTCTGATGAGCCTTATAATGTGTTCGGCAGGCATTTCGCCCGTCCACGCAGCTATAAGCTGCAAACCTCAGTTAGACAGCTATGAAGTAAAAAACAGCGTTGATATGGAGGTAAACCGCATAGAAATAGGAGAAAGTGTAAACCTGTCGATAGATATAAAAGACAGTCTTGTTATGACAAACGAAATATCCTCAGCAGATGATATAGATGTCATTTCCATAGACGGCAGCTTCGGTTCGACAGAGGAGGACTCTGTTGTAATAAATTCAAGCGGAAACAACCCTTTGGAATATACCATAAACTTCAAGAACGCAGTTTATTCGGGCACAGGCGCAGGCATAGGCTTTAAAATAAAATATAAAAGTCTCAACCTTGTTTCCGACAGAATTTTCGTTGAAATTTCCCAATGCAGCGAAAACTCCGGTTCAGATAACTTCTCATCGGATATAAACAGTGACGAACAGCCCTACATAGAAATAAGCCGGAGCGATATTCCCACGCCTATAAAACCAAATGAAGAATTTACGGTTATTCTCAACATAAAAAACAGAGGAAATGCAGAGCTTAAGCGACCCTATATTACGCTGTCCATGCCGGACTCAATACTTTCCCTTGAGGGAATGGGAAACCTGAGTCTGCCGAATATAAAAGCAGGGGGAAGCACCAATATGACCCTTAAGCTTAAGGCCGCAAACTATATAGCCTCGGCCTCCGAACAAATAGACATAAGCCTCAGTTACAGCTATGATACCTATTCGGGCACAGTCACAGGCAGCACCGGCGACAGGATCTTCATACCTATGACGGCAACAGAAAGAACAGCTGCTCCTCTTGTGCAGATAACAAGAGATACTCTCCCCTCCCCCATAAAGCCCGACAGCGAATTCGTACTTCCCATAACGATAAAAAACATAGGAGATACGGATATAAGCTCTCCCATACTCTCTGTTACACTGCCGGAGGGGCTTATGCTTATGGAGGATAACTCAGACATCAGCCTGCCAAACCTGTCGCCGGAACAGGAAATAAAGCAGAATATAAGGCTCAAAACCCAAAAGAACATATCCTCCCCATCTCTTGCCGTAAGCACTTCCCTTAAATTCAATTATATGTCGGCAAATGAAAACACACGAGGAACAGAAGAAGCGTCACTTACCATACCAACCGTTGTAAACGATGACGAAGCCGAGCCACTCATATATATTCACGCAGAAAACCCGCAGAAAACATTCACAAGCGGCGAAAGCTTCTCATCAAAGGTTGAAATAAGCAATCTGAGCAATACGCCCATAAAAGCGGCAATAATAAGCTTTGACGCATCAGAAGGAATAATTCTGACTGGCAGCAGTGTATCACAGAACATAGGCGAGCTTAAAGGCGGAGAAACGAAGGAAATAACCGTCAGCGGAAAAATAGCCGAAAGCATATCCTCCTCTGTTCAGAATGTAACAGGAGAATTCAAATATAAATACGAAGCCGAAAACAAACAACAGCAAGGCAGTGAAAGTGTAAAAATATCTTTGAGTACACAAGCCTCATCATCAAAAGGCTCCACACCAAATATAATAATAAGCTCCTATAATTACGGAGGAGTTCCCATAGCAAACGGAGAAAGCTTCATACTGGATACCGTATTTAAAAACACAAGCAAAACCTCTGCCGTTGAAAATATAGTTATGACTGTAGAAACAGGCGAGGGCGTGTCCATACGACAGGCTTCAAACACATATTATTATGAAAGACTGGCGGCGGAAGGCACTCACGGCGAATCCATAGAAATGCAGGTTCTCCCCACAGCCGAAACAGGCTCCGTAGAGCTTAATATATCGTTTAAATATGAATATGTGGAAAACGGCGAAAGAACCTCTGTCACCTCAGAGCAAAAAATAGCCGTGCCCGTATATAAGCCCGATAAGCTTGAAGTCAACCTTGACCCCCTTGCTCCGGCTCAGACAGGAATAGAGCAGAATATTGTCCTTAACTATGTAAATAAAGGCAAAGGCGATCTTTCAAACGTAAAGGCGGAAATAATAGGCGATGTAAACGCCCTCACCCCCGTACAGAACCTTGGCAATTTCGAGCCGGGCAAAAGCGGCAGCATATATTTCGTAGTTGTTCCCGATGTCCCCGGAGAGCTTGAATTCACAATAAAGCTTTCATATGAGGACGCAAATATGGAGCAGAAGGTTATGGAGTTCCCATGTGTTATGAATGTTGAAGAATATGTGCCGGACGATACCATGTATGACGAGCCTGTAGAAGAAGAAACAAGCTCTCACAAGGGTCTTATAATAGGCGGAATCGCAGTCGCTGCAGCAGCGGCAGTGCTGATTATATTCTTCATAAGACGCAAAAGAAAGAAGAAATCTGCAAATACGGTAAGTGTAAATTGGGAGGAAGAGAATGAAGATACATGATCTCTTTAATATGTGCATACACAATCTGCTCCGCCATAAATCAAGAACTATCCTTACCATTCTCGGCGTAATAATAGGCTGCTGCTCAGTGGTAATAATGATATCGTTCGGCATAGGAATGAAAATTTCTCAGGAAAGTATGCTTGCAGAAATGGGAGATTTACAGGTGATCGATATATATAACTCAGGAAACAAAATAAAAATAACCGACAGCATAGTCGAAAACATAAAGAATATCCCCAATGTTATATCTGTAAATCCCTGTAAATCCTTCAGCCCCGCCACAAAAATAAGTGCCGGTCCCAACAATCGCTATCAGGCCAACTGGACATCTATATTAGGTCTCAAACCCGAAGCCATAGAAGATTTCAACTACGAAATAATTGAAGGAACAGGTCTTTCGGGCAAAAGCACAGGCAACACGTTAGAGGCTTTGGCAGGGGAATATTTTGCCTACACCCTCAATGATACCCAGAAGCCAGAGGGCTACAACTACATAGACTATTGGTCATACCTCTACGGCGACAACGATGGAGCCGATGAAAGCGAAATGCCGGATCCTTATGTAAAGCCTCTTGACAACACCTTTGAGCTTACAGTCGGAAACGCCGACAGTACAAACGAGAAAACGATTACCAAAAAAATAAAAATTGTCGGTGTTCTGAAGCAGGATTACAGCAAAGGTTATGAAACCGCAGAAGGTCTGATATTAAATGTTAAGGATCTGCAAAAGCTTGAAGATGAATATAACCGCCTTAACAACATTGTAAGCAGAGAAAGTCAAAGCTATTCAAATGGACAGGTAAAGGTAAGCGATATAAAAAAAGTAGCCGAAGTCGAAAAACAAATACAGGAGCTTGGACTCAGCACGTCGTCTCTCGAAAGCATAAGAGAACCTCTTGAAAAAGAGGTAAGACAAAAGCAGCTTATGTTTGCGGGACTTGGAATAGTTTCGCTTTTTGTTGCCGCACTGGGCATTATGAATACTATGTTTATGGCAATTTCAGAAAGAAAAAAGGAAATAGGACTTATGAAGGCTTTAGGCTGTCCCGTTAATGCTGTAAGGGCAATGTTTCTTATGGAAGCAGGCTCCATAGGATTTATAGGGGGCATTTTAGGAGCAATAATCAGTCTTTTAGTTTCCTGCGGAATAAATATCGTTTCTTCGGGAATGTTGTCATCGGGAGAAATATTTTCCGATATTTCCTCCCTTATTTCCGTTCTTTTCGTAAATACGGACAGGGTAAGCGTTATACCCGTGTGGCTCACGCTGAGCGCCATAATATTTTCAGTATTTGTAGGCGTACTGTCCGGCTATTGGCCCGCAAACAGCGCCGTTAAAATATCGGCTCTCGATGCAATAAGATCTGAGTAAAGGATGTATATATTATGTCAAAAATAGGTGCAGTAATAGTTGCAGCTGGCAAAGGCACACGAATGGGAACAGACATACCCAAGCAATTCCTTATGCTTGGTGACAAGCCCATACTTCTCCATACCGTACTCGCCTTTGATAACTGTAATCAAATAAATGAAATAGTTGTTGTAACCGGAAAGGAAAACACAGAGCTTACAAAGGACATACTAAAAAACATAAAAAAGCCCCTCTCTGTTGTCGCAGGCGGAAGCGAACGCCAGAACTCAGTATATAACGGTCTTTGCGCCCTTTCGGAAGATGTTGAGTATGTACTTATACATGATGGAGTGCGTCCATTTATAGAAAATAAGTACATAGTCAGAATAATTGAAGATGTAAAAAAATATCATGCCTGTATAATGGGTGTAAAAACAAAGGATACCATAAAAATATGCGATGAAAACGGCGTTATCAAAGATACACCGCCAAGAAGCTCTTTATGGAACGCCCTGACCCCCCAAGCATTCCGACTGGAGCTTATAAAATCAGCCTACGAAAAAATAATATCCGATGGCATAAGCATAACGGACGACGCCATGGCAGCGGAATATATTGGCATAAAACCAAAAATGACTGAAGGCTCATATAAAAATATAAAAATAACAACTCCAGAAGATCTCAACACAGTTAAAACTTTTTTCTGATCAACACGGGAGTTGCGCCGCACACGCAAACCGCCGCAGGCGGTTTGCGTGTGCGGTCCACGGGGCGGAGGAGGGCGCAGGGTGAGAGGCAGCATCAGAGGAACCCTAAAGGGTTCCTCTGATGCTGCCTCTCACCCTGCGCCCTCCTCCGCGCAACCCCGTACACCGGTCAGCTGAAATATCCATATACAAAGCCTCAAATAATCGCCGACAAAAAAATAATTTTTTTATAAAAAAGTCTTGACAAAATACTTAAAGTGGTCTATAATTAATTTTGTTGTTCGGAAGAACACTAATAAATATGCAGACGTGGTGGAATTGGCAGACACGCAAGACTAAGGATCTTGTCCATATTGCTTGGGTGCGGGTTCAAGTCCCGCCGTCTGCATTTTTTATTGCCTTATTATTTATGGAGAAATATTATGAAAAAAGTTTTCAAAGCAGCGGTCACGGCTTTTGGATGTCTTTTTACACTTTTTTATATTATATGCTGCCTTAAAAGCAACTTTAATTTAGGCTGTGCAATAGTACTTATATTCGGTTTTATAATAACCGGCTGGTACCTTGTTCCCGACAACAGATTTTTCAGAATACTTAAAACAATTATAGCCTTTGGAAGTATAATATATATTTCAGTCGCCTTGTTTATATTTTTCAATTCAAGGGCTCATATGCCGGACTACAAGGAGGACGCAGTAATAGTCTTGGGCTGCGGCGTACGCAAAACCACTCCAAGTATTGATTTGCGTCTCAGGCTCGACAAAGCAGCAGACTATTATGACAAAAACCCTGATTGTGTAATATGTGTTTCCGGCGGACAGGGTCCACAGGAGGACATTGCAGAAGCTGAAGCCATGTCAGCGTATCTTATTCAAAAGGGCATACCGGAATACAAAATCATAGAAGAATCAGAATCAGCCAGCACATACGAAAATTTTCTCTTTTCAAAGTCCATTCTGGATAATTTTTTCGGAAAAACCGAATACAGAATAGTATACATTACAAACGACTTCCACAGTTACAGAGCTGGTCTTATAGCAAGGAAAAATGGTTTTACCCAAATCAGTGCCTATCCGTCACAAACAGGAGCATATATGCTTATTCCGAATTATATGCGTGAGGTGCTTGCAGTTTTCTACGCCTGGGTATTTTACTGATATGCCGAAAAAAGGTTGCCCTACATTTTCACACAACATCGCTTAGGCGATGTCGTGTGAAAATGCAGGCCAGTGGGGGCGGGGCAAAAAAGCCAAAGGGGGCAGCTGCGCTGCCCCCTTTGGCTTTTTTGCCC